>NZ_CBAICG010000007.1:0-130403 GCF_964715405.1 Solirhodobacter sp.
GACCAGCGGGTCCTTCTTCGCATCCAGGCTCGCGTAACGATCTGAAAGATCAAAGAAACCCATCTGCGCCATGACAACCGGCCTCCGTCCAATGCTGACCCAATATCTACACCGCCGTCAGATCAGGCGCAATTTTTCGAGGTGCCCTACATGCTGACCAAACATTTCGGCAAGGAAGCCGTCTACCGCTGAGGCTGGCACTTGCACCCGCCCCCTGTCGGGGCGGGCCGCAGGCCCGAACAATTTGCGCGAAACTGTCAGCATTGCGGATTTGCCGCGCCGCGCGGGTTGGCGTAGTGTCAAATCACAGGCCAGTAGGCCGGGACCTTTTCCAAGAACACGTGTGGTGCTGAGGGAGCACGTGGGGTGGATGGAGGGTCCCGTCGGGGTCGGGGCCCTCCATTTCCAATTTACGCTGATTCTTGCCCGCCAAGCGCGCAGATCAGCGCCCATTCCGCATCGCTGATCGGCTGCACCGACAATCGCGAGTTGTTCACCAGCACCATCTGCGCCAGCCGCCGGTCGGCCTTGCAGGTGTCGAGGCTGACCGGTTTCGCCAGCGCCGCCACCGCGCGCAGATCGACGCATTCCCAGCGCGAGTCGTCGGTCGTGCTGTCGGGGTGGCAGGCGGCGCAAACCTCGACAATGCCGACGATCTCGCGCCCCTGGTTCGAGTGGTAAAAGAACCCCCGATCCCCGATCCGCATCGCCCGCATGTTGTTGCGCGCCTGATAGTTGCGCACACCGTGCCATTCCTCGCCCGCGGCTCCCTTGGCAACCTGATCCTGCCAGCTCCAGGTATCGGGCTCGGATTTGAACAGCCAGTAGGGCATCAGCCGATCACCTTCTTCCACTCCTGCACCGTCGCTTCGGCGAAAAGCCCGGCCTTGGCATAGGGGTCGCCTGCCGCCCAGTCCTGCGCGGCGGCAAGGCTGTCGACGTTCAGGATCAGCAGCGAACCGCACATCTTTCCCGCCGAGTCGAGGAACGGGCCGGCCTGCGCCACCACGCCGGTTTCGGCGATGTAGGCCAGGTGCGCGGCCCGCGTGTCGAGCCGGATTTGCAGCGCGTCGGGCTTGTCGCGGCAGATGATTGCGAAGGGCATCGGTTACTCCTGTTTCAAAGGGCGGGACATCAGCGCCTCGATGGCGGCCGCAATGGTGATCGCGCCATCGACCACCGCAGCAACCATGCGGGTGATCGGCAGGTCGAGGGCATGGGCACTGGCCAAGGCAGACACGGCGCGCGAGGTGGCGACACCTTCGACCGTCACCGTCACATCGAAGGGTTCACCCCGCCCAAGCGCCTGACCAAAGCGGAAGTTGCGCGACTGGGGCGAGGTGCAGGTGAGCACCAGATCGCCCAGACCCGACAGGCCGGCCAGCGTTTCGGCCCGTGCCCCCAGCGGCAGGGCCAGCCGCAGCATCTCGGCATAGCCGCGCGTCATCAGGGCGGCGCGGGCGGAATCGCCCAGGCCTGCCCCGATCACGATGCCCGCCGCGATGGCGATCACGTTCTTCAGGGCGCCGCCCAGTTCGGCGCCGATCACATCAGTGGTGCGATAGAGCCGCAGCGTTCGGGTGGAGAGGTCGCGTTGCAGCTGCTCGCCGATGCCGGCATCCGCGCAGGCCAGCGTCAGCGCGGTGGGCAGGCCGCGGGCGATGTCGGCGGCAAAGCTGGGACCGGTCAGCAAAGCCGGGGTCGCCGCCGGGCAGGCCCGCGCGATCAGGGCAGAGGCGCCTTCGTGGCGGGCAAGGTCGATGCCCTTGCAGCAGGCGATCAGCGCGCGGCCGTCAAGCAGCGGCGCGGTCGTATCGAGAAAGCCGGCGAGTGCCTGCATCGGCACGGCAAGAAGCACCGGGCCATTGCCACCCAGATCGGCGATTTCGGCCGTGACAAAGACCGTTTCGGGCAGCGCCACACCAGGAAGATACCGCACGTTGGTGCCTGACGCCGCAATATGGCGGGCCAATTCATCGTCGCGCGCCCAAAGCACCACCTCGGCCCCGTGGCGCGCCAGCGCCACGGCCAGCGCCGTGCCGAAAGCCCCCGCCCCGGCGACGATCAGCCGCTTCACGCCTTCGCCCCCTTCTTGCCAAAGCCGAGGATCGCCGGGCTGGTGCGATCCAGCGGCCAGCGCGGCCGGGCGCCCAGCGTCATGTCATCGGCCTGGCCCGCGCGGAACCGCTCGATTCCGGCCCAGGCGATCATCGCGGCGTTGTCGGTGCAAAGCCGCAGCGGTGGCGCGACAAAGCGCAGCCCGGCCCCGGTCGCCACCCCCTCCAGCGCAGCACGGATAAGGCGGTTCGCGGCAACGCCGCCTGCCACGGCAAAAGCCGGTTCCGGCGGCAACAGGGCCTGATACGCTGCAATCGCGCGGCGCGACTTCTCGGCCAGCACATCGGCCACCGCCACCTGAAACCCTGCGCACAAATCCGCCCTGTCCTGCCGGGTGATCCCGCCCTGCGCCGCGATCCGTGTGTCACGGGCGCGCAGAAGGGCCGTCTTCAGCCCGGAAAAGGACATGTCGCACCCCGGCCGGTCCAGCAGTGGCCGGGGCAGGGCAAAGCGCCTCGGGTCGCCCGCCATCGCCTCTGCCTCTACCGCAGGCCCACCCGGCTGCGGCAGGCCCAGGAGCTTCGCGGTCTTGTCGAAGGCCTCGCCCGGCGCATCGTCGATCGTGCCGCCAAGGCGGGTGAAGTCGTCGATTCCGCTTGCGATCAGGAACTGGCAATGCCCGCCCGAGACCAGCAGCATCAGGTAGGGAAACGCCAGCGCATCGGTCAGCCGCGGCGTCAGCGCATGGCCCGCAAGGTGGTTGACCCCGATCAGCGCCAGCCCGGCCCCCGCCGCCAGCCCCTTGGCGCACATCACGCCCGACAGCACGCCGCCGATCAGCCCCGGCCCGGCCGTCACCGCGACGGCATCCAGATCGGACAGGCGCACCCCGGCAAGGGCCAGCGCCTCTTCCACGCAAAGGTCGAGCTTCTCGGCATGGGCGCGGGCCGCCAGTTCCGGCACGACGCCGCCGAACGGCGCGTGCAGCGCGGTCTGACCCGCGACGACCGAGGCAAGAATCTCCGGTGCCGTGCCCGGTGTGTGGCGCACGACGGCGGCTGCGGTGTCGTCGCAACTGCTTTCAAGGCCAAGGACGGTCAGCGTGTCGCGCATGGAAGGCCCGGTTGCCGGAAGGGTTCTTCGCAGGTAACACCGGACCATCCACCGCACAATCCCGCCAGGCCACCGATGCCCGATCCCGCCCCGATCCTGCTGATCACGCGCCCCGAGGCGGCCTCGCGCCGCTTTGCGGCCGCCGCCGTGGCGCGGTTCGGCGACCGGGTTCGCCCCCTGATCGCGCCGCTGATGCAGATCGTCGAGGATACCGGGCCGCTGCCGCTCGACGACATCCGCGGCCTTGTCTTCACCTCCGAGAATGGGGTGCGCGCCGCCGCCGCCCGCACCCCACGGCGCGACCTTCCGGCCTGGTGCGTCGGCGACCGGACCACCGCTGCGGCCTTGGCGGCCGGGTTTCCGGCCCGGTCGGCGCAAGGCGACGCGGTCGCGCTGGCGCGGCTGCTGGTGGCGCAGCAGGTGCGCGGCCCGCTTTTGCATCTGCACGGCGAGCATGTGCAGGCCGACTTCGGCGCCCTGCTCGCCGCGGCGGGGACCGCGTTGCGCAGCCTGGCCACCTACCGGCAGGAGCCGCAGCCGCTGAGCGATTCGGCGCTGGCGGCGCTGGGGGGTCCGGCGCGCGTCATGGTGCCGCTGTTCTCGCCACGCAGTGCCCGGTTGTTCCGTGCGGCGGCGGGAGCGCCGCGCGCGCCGCTCGATCTGGTGGCGATCAGCCCCGCAGCGGCCGAACCGCTGGGCGATTGGCCCGACATGGCGATTGCCATCGCTGCGCGGCCGGACGCCGACGCCATGCTGGATGCCCTCGCCGACCGACTTGCCGCAGGCTCATTCCCTTGAAGGTGGGGCGGATCACGGTCTAAGGTTCAGGCCACAGGCCGGGTGGCCCGGACCACCCGCAACCCCAGGAGCATTGCCGATGGCCGATCCCGACACGGCGCAGGTCGACCCCGACCCCAAGGCGGCCCCCGCCGAGGACGAAGCGGCAGAGGCTCTGGTGCAAGACGCCGAGCTTGTCGCGGCGGAAAGTGCCGCCGAACCCGCTGTCGAGCCCGTGCCGGAAGCAGTGCCGGACCGGAAGCCTGAACCCGCCCCGGTTCGCCCGCGTCGGCGCGGCGGCTTTGTGCCCGCGCTGCTTGGCGGCATGATTGCCGCCGGTATCGGGTTCGCGGCGGCGGAATATGTCACCCATCCCGGTTGGCCCTTTGCGCCGCCCGGCCCGACGCCGGAGGCGATCGCCCAGCGGGTCGACGCGGTCTCTTCGGAACTTGCGGCCGTGAAGGGCGACGTGACCACGCTTGCCCCGACGGTGGCGGCATTGCAGGCAAAGGCGGACGCATCAGACGCGGTTTCAGCCAGAATCGACACCATCGCGAAGGACGCCGCCACCCAGATCGCGGCGCTGCGCGATGACCTGACGGCCCGGAACGATGCGCTGAAGCAGGCGCTCGCCGCCCTTGATGCCCGTGTCTCGGCTATCGACAAACAAGCGTTGGCGGCCGGGGTGGTGGGGGGCAATGCCGATGCCGCCGTGCTCGACTCGCTGCGGGGCCAGTTGGAAGACCAGCGCAAGCAGAACGAAACGCTCGCGGCCCAGATCGCCGATGTGGCCGACAAGGCGAACGCCCGGATCGACGCCGCCGAAAAGCAGGCCGCCGCGCTGAAGGCCGAGGCCGACGCGACGGCGAAAACCGCGCTGGCCCGGGCCGCACTGACGCGGGTGGAAACGGCACTTGAGTTTGGCGGCGGCTTCGCGCCCGCGCTGGCCGATCTGACGGCGCAGGGCGCGAAAGTGCCCGACTCGCTGGGCGCGGTGGCAACGACCGGCGTGCCGACGCTGACGGACCTGCGCGAGGCCTTCCCCGCGGCCTCGCGGGCGGCTCTGGCCGCCTCGATCAAGGCGACGATGGGACCAGGACTGACCGACCGCATCGGGGCCTTCCTGCGCGCGCAAACCGGCCTTCGGTCGCTGACCGCCCGACCCGGCACCGACCCCGACGCGGTCCTGTCGCGCGCCGAGGCCGATGTGAACGCAGGCAAGCTGACAGACGCGCTAAGTGAACTTGCTGCCCTGCCGGAGGCGGGGCGCGCGGCGCTGGCAGCCTGGATGACAGACGCGAATACGCGGGTTTCGGCACTGGCCGCGGTGGATGCCGTGGCACAGAGCCTTGGCGGCAAGTAGGGGGAAAGCGATGATCTGGTCCTTGGCCAAGATATTGATCTTCGTCGCCGTCGTGGTGGGCCTGACGCTGGCCGCAAGCTACCTGATGCAGTCGGGTGGCGACATCCGTATCGCCGTGCAGGGCTGGGAAGTGACGTTGGGCCCGGTGCAGGCCGCCATCGCCGCGGTGGCGCTGCTGGTTCTGGTCTGGCTGGCGCTGCGCATCATCGGGTTGCTGGTGGCCATGATCCGCTTCCTGAATGGCGACGAGACCGCGCTGTCGCGCTATTTCGACCGTAACCGCGAGCGCAAGGGGTTCGACGCGCTGGCCGAGGGCATGGTGGCGCTGGCCTCGGGCGAGGCCAAGCTGGCGCTGAGCAAGGCGAGCCGCGCCGAACGTTTTCTGCGCCGCCCGCACCTGACCAACCTGCTGGCAGCGCAGGCCGCCGAATTGGCGGGCGACACCCAGCGGGCCACCGAAATCTACAAGCGCCTTCTGTCGGACACGCGCACGCGGTTTGTCGGCGTGCGCGGCATCCTCAAGCAGAAACTGGCCGATGGCGACACGGACACCGCCCTGAAGCTGGCGGAAAAGGCCTTCGCCCTCAAGCCGCGCCATGAAGAGATGCAGGATATCCTGCTCCAATTGCAGGCGGGCGCGGGCGATTGGAAAGGCGCGCGCGCCACGCTCGGCGCCAAGCGGCAATCGGGCGGTCTGCCGCGCGATGTGCACCGTCGCCGCGATGCCGTGCTGGCGCTGCAAGAGGCGAAGGGCATCCTCGACGACGGCAGTTCGATCGAGGCGCGCGAGGCGGCCATCGCCGCCAACCGGCAATCGCCCGACCTGATTCCCGCCGCCGCGATGGCCGCGCGGAGCTACATCGCGCAGGGCAACCCGCGCCACGCCACGCGCGTGCTCCGCAAGGCCTGGGAGGCGATGCCGCACCCCGACCTTGCCGCCGCCTTCGCCGAGATCGCGCCGGACGAGACCCCGGCCGAGCGGCTGAAACGGTTCCGCTTTCTCACCGACATCCGCCCGGGCGACGAGGAAACCCACCTGCTGCTGGCCGAGTTGAACATCTCTGCCAAGGATTTCGCCGCCGCGCGCCGTGCGCTGGGCGAGTTGCCGCAAACCCACCCGACCGCCCGCGCGCTGGCGCTGATGGCCGCCATCGAGCGCGGCGAAGGGTCGGACGACGCCGTGGTGCGCGGCTGGCTGACGCGGGCGCTGACCGCGTCGCGCGGGCCGCAATGGGTCTGTGACACTTGCAACACCGTGCACGGCGACTGGACGCCGGTCTGCGACCATTGCGGCGGGTTCGACACGCTCAGCTGGCGCGAGCCGTCGCAACCGGTCGGCCATTCCGCCACTGGCGTGGAAATGCTGCCGCTGATCGTCGGCACACCCGCGCCCGCGACCCCTGTCGAGGATGCCGAGGTGGTGGAGGAAAACCCCGCCGCGCAACCCGCAAATTAGGACTACACACCCCGGCGCGATGATGCTATCAGCCGCGCCACCAGGCCGCTGTAGCTCAGCTGGTAGAGCACGTCATTCGTAATGATGGGGTCGGGAGTTCGAATCTCTTCAGCGGCACCAAAGAATTCAAGCGGCTAGCGGTCGGATGATCGCTAGCCGCTTTTTCTTTACCGGCACCCTGCAAAGCGAAACCGGCTCGGGCAAGGTCGGTGGGCAGGCGGGCCGCGCGGCGAGGTCTCACGTCTGACCAGCTTGCCCCGCGCGCCAGACCCGTTTCAGGTGCAGGGCATCGTCGAAATGCACGATATCCGCCGCCCGTCCCGGCGCGAGATGGCCCACTTGCGCAGACAGCCGGATGCAGTCGGCGGGGATCGAGGTGGCCATTTGCAGCGCCGCGGCAACGGGCACGCCGACCTTGGCCACCATCACCCGCAGGCAGTGCGGCAGATCGCAATCGGCCCCCGCCAGCGTGCCATCGTCCAGCGTCAGCCGCCCATCGCGGCGCAGGATGCGGCGGCCGCCGAGGGTGAATTCCTGCATCGTGGTGCCTGCGGGCGCCATTGCGTCGGTGACCAGAAACAGCCGGTCGGTGCCGCGCTTGGCGGCCATCGCGATCCGCAGCACCTCGGGCGCGACGTGGATGCCGTCGGCGATGATCCCGGCGAAAACCTGCGGCGTGTCGAGCACGGTGCCGACCAGGCCCGGCTCACGGTGACCCAGCGGGCTCATCGCGTTGAACAGATGCGTGGCGCAGCGCGCGCCGGCCGCGAAGGCCGCGCGGGCCGGCACCATGCCGGTGTCGCTATGCCCGAGGCTGACCACGACCCCCGCCGCCGCAAGCCGGGCGATCTGCGCGGGCGTTGCGTTCTCGGGGGCGAGCGTCACCATCAGCGCGGGCAGGTGCGCGGCCGCGGCGCAGAGGGCAACGCAATCCGCCTCGTCCATCGGGCGGATCAGGGCCGGATCATGCGCGCCCTTGCGGCGCGGGTCGAGGTGCGGGCCCTCCAGATGCAGACCCAGAAAGCCGGGCACCCCGGCCTTGGCCGCCGCGATCCCCGCCGCGATGACCGCCGCCGTCGTGTCGCGCGTGTCGGTGATCAGCGTCGGCAGCAGTCCGGTGACTCCCAGCGGCAGATGCGCGGCGCAGATCGCGGCGATCCCCTCGATCGAGGCGGTCTCGCGCCCCAGCATCTGCCCGCCGCCGCCATTCACCTGCAGGTCGATCAGCCCGGGCGCGAGGATGCCGCCGTCCAGCCGTTCGATCCGCCCCTCGGCCTGCACCTCGGGCCGGATGGCGACGACGCGCCCGGCCTCGACGATCAGCGCCGCGCCCTCGATCATCTGCGTGCCGTCGAAGATCGCGGCGCCCGTGTAGCTGATCGCGGTCATACCGTTTCCGTCACTTTGCGCAGATGCGGGGGGGTGTCGGGGTTCAGGCCGCGCCGTCGTGCCAGAGCCTCGATGAAGCCATAGAAGGTGACGATCAGCACCAAGGGAGCCACCAGCGGATGCAGCCCGCTGAGCGAGGGCAGTTCCGTGACCCCCGCGCCCGCGCCCGCGCCCGGTGCGGTCAGGAAGACGTCGGCGCCTTGCCCCGCCAACCGCTCGGCCGTGGCGATCACTTGCGGCAGCGCGGCATCGGCGACGCCCAGCGCCAGCACCGGAAACTGCGCCTGAACGATGGCGGCAGGACCGTGCAGCACCTCGGCGGCGCTATAGGATTCGGCGTGCAGCCCGCTGGTTTCCTTGCATTTCAGCGCCATTTCGTTGGCGATGGCAAAACCCGGCCCGCGGCCGAGGACATAGAGCGACTGCGCCCGGGCCAGCCGGTCCGCGAGCGGCGACCAGTCGCAGGCGAGGGCTGCGGCAAAGGCTTCCGGCAGCCCTGCCACCGCCGCGCGCAGGGCGTCGTCCTGCTGCCACTCCGCCACCAGCGCGAGGCCCGCCAGCACCGAGGCGACAAAGGTCTTGGTGGCCGCCACGCTGCGTTCCTCGCCCGCGTGCATCGCCAGCGTATGTGCCGAGACCGCCGCCATCGGCGAATCGGGATGGTTCGTTACCGCCAACGTCAGAGCGCCGCCTCCCCCGGCGCTGCGCATCATCTCGACGATGTCCGGGCTGCGGCCGGATTGCGAGATGCCAAGACAGACCGCGCCGGACAGCCGCAACTGCCGCCCGTAGATCGAGGCGACCGAGGGCCCGACCGAGGCGACCGGCACCCCCGCCGTCAGTTCCACCAGATACTTCAGGTAGGTCGCCGCGTGATCCGAGGAGCCGCGCGCCACCGTCACCATCAGCGCCGGGTCAAGGGCGCGCATCTCTGCCGCTGCCGCCGCGATCGCTGGCGCGGTGCCGGTCAGGAGCCGGCGCGCGGCCTCGGGGATCTCTTCCACTTCAAGGCGCATGAATGTCTTTGCGGTCATTCGTCCGGGCCTTCCTTTTCGTTCGATATCCTGAGCTCCGCCGCGAAATCATAGGCATCGCCGCGATAAAGCGAGCGGGTGAATTCCACCACGCGGCCCGAGGGCAGGTAACTGATCCGCTCGATCCGCAGGCCCGCCGCACCCACCGGCACCTCCAGAAGGCTCGCGTCGCGCGCATTCAGATTGGCGGCGGAAATGCGCTGCACCGCGCGCACCGGGTGAAACCCGCGCTTCGCCAGTGCGGCGTAAAGCGAGGCGTCCACCGTCTCCGGCTCGGGCAGGATCGCGGTCGACAGCGCCGCACGCTCGATCGCCAGCGGCACCTCGTCGGCCAGCCGGACTCGTTCCAGCCGGGCGACGCGGTCCTTTGCCGTCAGGCCCAGCACCATCATTTCCTCCGGGGCCGGGGCATGAACCGCGCGGTGCAGCCAGACCGAGCGCGAGACGCGGCCGCGCCGCGCCATATCCTCGGAAAAGCTGGTCAGCAGTGACAGCGCCTGCTCCAGCCGCTCGACCCGGGGCGCAACGAAGGTGCCCGAACCCTGCCGCTGCACCAGCTTGCCGGCCTCGACGAGCGCCTGCACCGCCTTGCGCACGGTCACGCGGCTGAGGCCGGTCAGCGTGGCCATCTCGCGTTCCGGCGGCAGGTTGTCGCCGGGCTTCAGCTCGCCCGCCTCGATGGCGGCGTCGATGCGGCGGCTCAGTTGCAGATAAAGCGGCCCGGCGCTGCCATCGCTGAACGCTTCGGGGGCAAAGAGCTTGACCATCACGCCGCCTCCCGCGCCATGCGCAGCGCGCCGTCGAGGGCGCTTCCCGCCGCGGGGCGGATCAGGCCCGGATAAAGCGGCGCCAGCCGTGCGGCGAAGACCGCGCCGAGGCCGCCCAGAAAGCAGATCGGCAGCGACCCGATCTGCAAATGGTCGATGTAGCGGCGCACCCAGCGGTCGGCGTCGGTCAGGATCGCGGCGGCGGCCGGATCATCGGGCGCAGCGACGATCCGGGGCGCGAAGCGGCCGAAATCGACCGGCCGCGCCGCCTTGGCAAAGCGCACGATCGCCTCGGGCCCGCCCATCTCGGTCGTCACCCCGGCCAGCAGCGGGGATTGCGGCACCAGCCCGTCCGCCGCGCGTAGCGCTTGCGACAGCAGGTCGCGGCCCATCCAGGCCCCGCTGGCCTCGTCGCCCAGCACCAGCCCCCAGCCGCCGACCACCCGCACCGCCCCGCCGCTTTGGCAGGCGAAGACCGAGCCGGTGCCGACCGTCGCGGCGATCCCGTCCTGCCCGGCAAACGCGCCGTTCAACGCGATTTCCGCGTCGCTTACCACCCGCGTCGTCGCAAAGGGTAGGGGAGTGTTGCGATCAGAAGTGTTCGCCCCGGCCAGCCCCAGCACCGCGCGCAGATCCTGCACCCGCACGCCGGCGGCCTGCGCAGCCTGCTCCGCCGCCGCCAGAATGTTCGCCCGTGCGCCCTCCGGGTCGCTCATCACATTGGAAGGCCCGGCGCTCCCGCTGCCCAGAATGCGGCCCGCGGCATCGCAAACCGCCGCCCGGCATCCGGTGCCGCCGCCGTCGATTCCCAGAAAATAGAGCATGGCGCCTCTCCTCAAGGCAAAAATACCAAAAAGATACCAATTGGCAAGCGTTACCTGAGAATTGCGATATTTCTGATAGATGAAAGATTTTCGTGGACAATTGGTATTCATTTGGCATTATAAATCCGGTAGAGGGGATTCGGATGACCGGGCGACGGACAGAAGAACGGCATGGACTTGCGGCAGGGCTACAGGCGCTTCCGGCGTCCGAGGTTCTGTCGCGTCTGCTGGGCGCCCAAAGCGATGCGGTCGCCGCTCTGCGCCCGGCGCTGGCCGCCCTTTCCGCCGCCGCCGATCTGGCGCGCGCCGCCCTCTCGGGAACCGGGCGCGTGGCTTACGTCGGGGCCGGAAGCGCGGGGCTGATGGCGCTGGCCGACGGGCTGGAACTGGCGGGCACGTTCGGGGTGCCACCCGCGCGGACCCCGATCCTGTTCGCGGGCGGCACCGCCGCGCTGCTGCACATGACCGGCGAGGTCGAGGATGACGCTGCGCAGGCGCTGGCCGATGTGGCCGCGCTGGCGCCGACCGCCGCCGACGTGGCGATCTGCGTCTCGGCCTCGGGGGCCACACCCTACACGCTGGCGGTGGCGCGCGGCGTAAAGGCGACGGGCGGGCGTGTGATCGGCATCGCCAACGCGGCCGGTTCCCCACTGCTGGCGCTGGCCGATGTGGCCGTGCTGATCGACAGCGGGCCGGAGATGGTGGCGGGCTCGACCCGGCTGGGGGCGGCCACCGCGCAGAAGATCGCGCTGAACATGATCTCGACGCTGGTCGGGATCGGGCTGGGCCATGTCCATGAAGGCTACATGGTCAACCTGATGCCCGAGAACGCCAAGCTGCGTGCGCGCGCCGCCCGCATCGTCGCCACCCTTGCGGGATGCGACGACGCGCAGGCCGGGGCGGCCCTTTCCACCACTGACGGCGCGGTGAAACCCGCGATTCTGATCGCCGCAGGGGCGAGCGCGGAGGGCGCGAAAACCCTGCTTGCCGACAGCGGCGGCCATCTTGGCCCCGCGCTGGCAAGGCTTGCCGAGACGACAACGACCCAAAGACCCCACCCAAAGACCACAGGCCCGAGACAGGGCCGCAACCAGGGAGACGACCGATGAAGAAGACCCGGTTCACCACCATCCTGCTGGCCAGCACGCTGCTGGCAGGCACCGCCGCGATGGCCGAGAGCACGCTGACGATCGAAAGCTGGCGCAACGACGACCTGACGGTCTGGCAAAAGACCATCATCCCCGCCTTCGAGAAGGCACACCCCGACATCAAGGTCGTGTTCGCCGCCTCGGCGCCGACCGAATACAACGCCGCGCTGAACTCCAAGCTCGACGCCGGTTCGGCGGGCGATCTGATCACCTGCCGCCCGTTCGACGCCTCGCTGGCGCTGTTCCAGAAGGGCAAGCTGGCCGACCTCAGCGCGATGCCGGAAATGGCGAACTTCTCGGATGTGGCGAAGGCCGCATGGCAGACCGACGACGGCAAGCAGACGTTCTGCGTGCCGATGGCCAGCGTGATTCACGGCTTCATCTACAACAAGGACACGTTCGACAAGCTGGGCATCACGCCACCAAAGACGATGGCCGAGTTCTATGCCGATCTTGACAAGATCAAGAAGGACGGCACGTCGATCCCGCTGGCGATGGGCACGCATGACCAGTGGGAAGCCGCCACGATGGGCTACCAGAACATCGGCCCGAACTACTGGAAGGGCGAGGATGGTCGTCTGGCGCTGATCGCGGGCAAGCAGAAGCTGACCGATGCGGCCTGGGTCGCGCCGTTCACCGAACTGGCGAAGTGGGGCCCCTACATGGGCGACGGCTTCCAGGCGCAGACCTACCCGGACAGCCAGAACCTGTTCACGCTGGGCCGCGCCGCGATCTATCCGGCCGGGTCGTGGGAAATCTCGGGCTTCACCGCGCAGGCGCAGTTCAAGATGGGGGCCTTCCCGCCGCCGGTCGCTGCGGCGGGCGATCCCTGCTACATCTCGGATCAGGCTGACCACGCGCTTGGCCTGAACGCTGCGGCGAAGAACCCGGAAGCGGCCAAGCAGTTCCTGGCCTGGGTCGGCTCGCCCGACTTCGCCCAGCTTTATGCCAATGCGCTGCCGGGCTTCTTCTCGCTCCAGAACGCGGCGACCAAGCTCGACAACCCGCTGGCGCAGGAGTTCGTCAGCTGGCGGTCAGGCTGCAAGTCGACGATCCGTTCGACCTACCAGATCCTGTCGCGCGGCACGCCGAACCTTGAGAACGCGACCTGGGCCGCTGCCGCCAACGTGATCAACGGCACCCAGACGCCGGAAGCCGCGGCGGCCGATCTGCAGAAAGGCTTGGCGAGCTGGTACAAGCCGCAGCAGTAAGCGGCAGCTTGCCGGGCCTGATCGGCCCGGCGGATGCGGGGGGCTGTCTGCCCCCCGAAGCCCGGCCCAAGGGGCCGGGCACCCCCCGAGAGTATTTTCGCCAAGAAGAAAGGGAGAGCGATGGCCGACCGGAAGCCTGTTCGCTGGCACATCGCGGTGTTCCTCGCGCCGGCCGTGATCGTCTATACCGCGATCATGATCGTGCCGCTGTTCGGCACGCTGGGCCTGTCGCTCTTCACCACGGTCGATCGGGTCACCCACTTCGTCGGCTTCGACAACTTCCGCACACTGTCAAGCGATCCGAACTGGTCGGGGCAGTTCTGGAACGCGCTGGGCAACAACTTCTGGTTCTTCGTCGTCAACATGGCGGTGCAGAACCCGATCGGTGTCGGGTTGGCCGCGCTGCTCTCTTCGCCCCGGCTGCGGATGGCCGCGTTCTACCGGACCGCGATCTTCATCCCCACCATTCTGAGCTTCGTCATCGTGGGCTTCGTGTGGAAGCTGATCCTGTCGCCGCTCTGGGGCATCGCGCCCGACATGCTGGCGGCGGTGGGGCTGAAATCCCTGTTCGCGCCCTGGCTCGGGGATGCGCATTACGCCTTGACGGCGATGGCGCTGATCTCGGTCTGGCAGTTCATCGGCATCCCGATGATGCTGATCTATGCCGCCCTGCTGACCATTCCCGACGAGGTGATCGAGGCCGCCGAAATGGACGGCATCACCGGCATGAGCCAGTTCTGGAAGATCAAGCTGCCGCTGATCCTGCCCTCGATCGGCATCATCTCGATCCTGACCTTCGTCGGCAACTTCAACGCCTTCGACCTGATCTACGTGACGCAGGGCGCGCTGGCCGGGCCGAATTACTCGACCGACCTGCTGGGCACCTTTCTTTACCGCACCTTCTTCGGCTTCCAGCTGCAACTGGGCGATCCGAACATGGGGGCCACCATCGCCACCGCGATGTTCGGCATCATCCTGGTCGGAGTGTGTCTCTATCTGTTCGGCATCCAGACGCGCCTGCGTCGCTATCAGTTCTGAGGGGACATCATGGCCCAGGCACGATCCTCACTGACGCGCACCATCGCCGCCCATGCGGTGCTGATCACCTATACGCTGATCGCCCTCTTCCCGGTTTTCGTGATCCTGATCAACTCGGTGAAATCCCGCCGGGCGATCTTTGCCCATCCGCTGGCGCTGCCGGGGCCCGACAGTTTCGATCTGATCGGCTTTACCACCGTGCTTCAGCAGGGCGATTTCCTGCGCTACTTCGAGAACAGCATGATCGTGACGGTCAGCTCGCTGGCCTTCGTGCTGCTCTTCGGCGCGATGGCCGCCTTCGCGCTGTCGGAGTACCGGTTTCGCGGCAACATGCTGATGGGGCTTTACCTCGCGCTGGGCATCATGATCCCGATCCGGCTGGGCACCGTGGCGATCCTGCAGATGATGGTGGCGGGCGGGCTGGTGAACACGCTGCTGGCGCTGATCCTTGTCTATACCGCGCAGGGCTTGCCGCTGGCGGTGTTCATCCTGTCGGAGTTCATGAAGACCGTCTCGGACGATCTGAAGAACGCCGGACGGATCGACGGGCTGTCGGAGTATCGGATCTTCTTCCGGCTGGTGCTGCCGCTGGTGCGCCCGGCAATGGCGACGGTGGCGGTGTTCAGCATGATCCCGATCTGGAACGATCTGTGGTTTCCGCTGATCCTCGCGCCATCCGAGGCGACCAAGACGCTGACCTTGGGCAGCCAGGTGTTCATTGGGCAGTTCGTCACCAACTGGAACGCGGTGCTGGCTTCGCTGTCGCTGGCGATCCTGCCGGTGCTGATCCTCTATCTGATCTTCTCGCGCCAACTGATCCGCGGGATCACCGCAGGAGCCGTGAAATGACGATCCGCACCCTTGTCGCAGGTCTGGGCAACATGGGCCGCAGCCATGCGCTGGCCTATCACAACGACCCTGCGTTCGAGATCGTCGGGCTGGTCAACCGATCCGCGCCGCACCTTGATCCGGCGCTGGCGGGCTATGTGGTGGAGCCGGATTTCCACGCGGCGCTGGCGCGGTTGAAGCCCGATCTTGTTTCGATCGCAACCTACTCCGACAGCCATGCCGACCTTGCCGTGGCGGCGATGGCGGCGGGCGCGCATGTGTTTGTCGAAAAGCCGCTGGCGACCAGTGTCGCCGATGCCGAACGGGTGGCGGCGAAGGCGGCGGAAACCGGGCGCAAGGTGGTGGTGGGCTACATCCTGCGCCACCACCCCAGTTGGCAGCGCCTGATCGCCGAGGCGCGCGGGCTGGGCGGCCCCTATGTGTTCCGGATGAACCTGAACCAGCAGTCGAAGGGCCCGACATGGGAGGTTCACAAGGCGCTGATGCGGACGACGCCGCCCATCGTCGATTGCGGGGTGCATTACGTCGATGTGATGCTTCAGATCACCGATGCGCAGCCGGTCGAGGTGCGCGGCATGGGCCTGCGCCTGTCCGACGAGATCGCGCCGGACATGTACAACTACGGCCATTTTCAGGTGCTGTTCGACGACGGCTCGCTCGGCTGGTACGAGGCGGGGTGGGGGCCGATGATGTCGGACACCGCGTTTTTCGTGAAAGACGTGGTCAGCCCGAGGGGCGCCGTGTCGATCCGGATGCCCGACAGCGCGAAATCGGACGACATCAACACCCACACCAAGACCTCGACCCTGCGGCTGCACCGCGTCGGCGAAGCGGACCGCGATATCTCGATGGCCGACGAGCCCGGTCACCAGCAGCTTTGCGATCGCGAGGCGGCCTTTGTCGCGCGCGCCATCACCGAGAACATCGACCTGAACCGCCACCTGTCGGACGCCGTCCGCTCGCTTGCGATCTGCCTTGCGGCGGATGAAAGCGTGCGCAGCGGTCGGCCCGTCAAGCTGTAAGGACGCCCGCATGGGAAATCTGAAACTCTCCGCCGTCACCAAGTCCTTCGGGACGGTCGAGGTGATCAAGGGCGTCGATCTGGAGGTGAAGGACGGCGAGTTCTGCGTCTTCGTCGGCCCCTCCGGCTGCGGGAAATCGACCCTGCTGCGCATCATCGCGGGGCTGGAGGATGCCACCTCGGGCGAGATTCTGATCGATGGGGCCAAGGTCAACCTGACGCCGCCCTCGAAGCGCGAGATCGCGATGGTGTTTCAAAGCTACGCGCTTTACCCGCATCTGACCGTGCGCGACAACATGGGTCTCGGCCTGAAACAGTCGGGCGCCAGTGCCGACGTGGTCCGCCAAAGCGTCGCGCGCGCCTCGGCGATGCTGTCGCTCGACCCGCTGCTGGCGCGCCGTCCGTCCGAGCTTTCGGGGGGGCAGCGTCAGCGCGTGGCGATCGGGCGGGCCATCGTGCGCACGCCCAAGCTTTTCCTGTTCGACGAGCCGTTGTCCAACCTCGATGCCGCCCTGCGCGTGCATACCCGCATCGAGATTGCGCGCCTGCACCGGGAACTGACCGCCACGATGATCTACGTCACCCACGATCAGGTCGAGGCGATGACGCTGGCCGACCGCATCGTGGTGTTGAACGCGGGCAAGGTGGCGCAGGTGGGGCGCCCGATGGAGCTTTACAACGACCCCGACAACACCTTTGTCGCGGGCTTCATCGGTTCGCCGCAGATGAACTTTCTCAAGGCAGGCGCGCTGGGCCTTGGCGCCGAGACGCTGGGCATCCGCCCCGAACATCTGGCCATCAACCGCGCGGGCGGTGAAATCCCCGGCACCATCAGCCATGTCGAGCATCTGGGCGGCGAGACCAACGTCTACATCCACACCGAGGTGCATGGCCTGTTGACCGTGCGACTGTTCGGTGAACATGAATTCACCGTGGCCGAGGAGGTCTTCCTGACCCCGGACCCCGCGCGGCGCTTCCTGTTCGACGCAAAGGGCGACCGTCTGCGCGGCTGACGCGCCCTAACGGATGCGCTTTTCGGTGCTGGCCTCGAAGACGAGGGCCGCCTCGATCGGAAAGCTCACCCCCGCCCGCGTGCCGGGCATCATCTTGATGTCGTCGCGCGCCTCGACGGTCATCCGCTCGCCCGAGTCGCTTGTCATGTAGATGTAGGAAACGCCGCCCAGGGCCTCGGTCATCTCGACCCGGTGGGTGGTCCCCGCGTGATCGAGGATCAGGTGCTGCGGGCGCAGGCCGACGATCACCCTGGTGCCATTGGCGGGCAGCGTGACCGCGGGCGACAGCAGCGCATTGCCGAGGCCCGGCACCCGGATCTGGCCGTTTTCCACCGTCCCGGCCAGAAAGTTCATCGCGGGCGAGCCGATGAAGCCCGCGACGAACCGGTTGTCGGGGTTCTTGTAGAGGTCCAGCGGGGCGCCAACCTGCTCGATCCGGCCCGCGCGCAACACCACGATCTTGTCGGCCAGCGTCATCGCCTCGACCTGATCGTGGGTGACGTAGATCATCGTCGCGCCAAGCTCCTTGTGCAGGCGGGCGATTTCCACGCGCATCTCGACCCGCAGTTCGGCGTCAAGGTTCGACAGCGGCTCGTCGAACAGGAACACGTCCGGCCCGCGCACGATGGCGCGCCCGATCGCAACGCGCTGGCGTTGCCCGCCCGACAGCGCCTTGGGCTTGCGCTTGAGGTAATCGTCCAGCTTGAGGATGCGGCTCGCCTCGCCGACCTTGGCGGCAATGTCGGACCGGGCGACACCGTTCATCTTGAGCCCGAAGCCCATGTTCTCTTCGACCGTCATGTGCGGGTAAAGCGCGTAGGTCTGGAACACCATCGCGATGCCGCGTTCGGCCGGGTCCACCCGCGTCACGTCGCGGGTTCCGATCTCGATCCGGCCCGCGGTGGTCTCTTCCAGCCCGGCGATCATCCGCAGCAGCGTGGACTTGCCGCAGCCCGACGGCCCGACGAAGACGCAGAACTCGCCATCGGCAACCTCCAGGTCAACACCATGAATCACCTGGCTTTGCCCGTATTTCTTGATGACCGCTCCCAGTTTCACGCCCGACATATGCGACCTCCCTTGGTGTCCTGTTCCGGAAAGCGCCAGCTTTCCGCCTCGGCGGCGATCCGTGCCGCCGTCTCCCTGATCTTCGGAACCAGTGCCTCCAGCGACGTCAGCGACGTGCGTTCCGTGGTCGAGGTCACCGACAGCGCGCCCAGCACCCGGTCGCCCCGTGTCAGGATCGGCACCGCCACGCAGATGATGCCGGGCTCGTGTTCCTCGCGGTCGAAGGCGTAGCCGCGCGCGCGGATCGCCGTCAGTTCGGTCATCAGTTCCGCCGGGCTTGCCAGCGTGTGCTGGGTGAAACGGTGAAACGATTGCCGGGTGAGGGCGCGCGTCAGGTCGGCCTCGTCCAGAAACGCGAGCATCGCCTTGCCGACACCAGTGCAATAGGCGGGGCCGACCTTGCCGGCCTGGCTGAACATCTCGACGGGCTGGCGCGCATTGCGCTTGTCGACGTAAAGCACCTGCCCGGTGTCAAGCTGGGCCAGATGGACCGTCTCGCCGACGTCTGCCGCCAGTTCATCGAGATAGGGCCGTGCGACCGGCGCCAGGGAACTTTGCCGCCAGGCGGAATGCGCCAGCCGCACCAGCCGCATCCCGGGCGCATAGCTTTGCCGTTCCGGATCGTAGGCCAGCATGCCCTGATTCGTCAGCGTCTGAAGCAGCCGGTAGAGCGTGGCCTTGGGGAATCGCCCCTCGGCCAGCAGTTCGGTAAACCGCACCGGGCGACCGTGGAGGGCCACCATATCCAATATATCCAAGGCTTTGCCGACTGTTCCGTCGGGTGCGCCCCCGGTGGGCTGCGCGCTGTCCATGTTCCCCTCCCTCTTGCCGGTTGCCGCCGGGGCCACCGCCAAGACTGTTGACATCATAGCGGATGCCGGGCAATATTTTCAATAATCAAAACTAAGTTTCACATACTGGAACCACTAGGGAGGAAACCATGGTCCAATACTCACGCAGCGCAGCCCTTGCGTTCGCGGTTGCCGCACTAACTGGCATGGCCGCGCATGCGGGCGAGCTTGTCCTCGACACCGACACGTCGGATCCGGCGCCGAAGGCCGCGTTTCAGGCGCTGATCGACGACTTCCAGAAGGCAAACCCGGACGTTCACGTCACCTGGAACGTGTTCGACCACGAGGGTTACAAGACCGCGATCCGCAACTTCATGACCGCCGACGCGCCCGACCTTGCCAACTGGTACGCCGGCAACCGGATGGCCCCGTTTGTCACCTCGGGGCAGTTCCTCGACGTCTCGGACGTGTGGGACAAGAACGGGCTGAAGGACACGCTGAAATCCGCGCTGCCCTCGATGACCATCGACGGCAAGCAGTGGGGCGTGCCCTACACCTACTACCAGTGGGGAATTTACTACAACAAGGACGTCTTCAAGAAGTTCGGTATCGACGTCCCCAAGACCTGGGATGACTTCATCGCCGACTGCGCCAAGTTCAAGGCGGGCGGCGTGGATTGCACCACCACGGGCACCAAGGCCTCGTGGCCGGCGGGCGGCTGGTTCGACTACATGGACCTGCGCACCAACGGCTATCAGTTCCACATGGACCTGACCAACGGCAAGATCGCCTGGACCGACCCGAAGGTGAAGGACGTCTTCACCCAGTGGGCCAAGCTGATCACGCCGGGCTACGTCACCGCCAACTCCTCGGCGATCGACTGGCAGGACGCGCTCCCGAACCTCGTGCAGGGCAAGGCCGCGACCTATCTGATGGGCAACTTCGCCGTCGCGCCGTTGAAGGCCGCGGGGATGACCAACGACACGCTGGGCTTCTTCCCGTTCCCGGAAATCACCGCCGGCGTCGGCCGCGCCGAAGATGCGCCGACCGACACCATCCACATCCCGGCGAAAGCCAAGAACGTGGTGGATGCCAAGCGCTTCCTCGCCTTCCTGGCGCAAGCGGACACCCAGACCAAGATGAACGACGCTCTGGGTCAGCTGCCGGTGAACAACCAGGCCAAGGTCGGCGACGATCCGTTCCTGCAGGCCGGGTTCACCATGCTGTCGACCGCCGATGGCCTGGCGCAGTTCTTCGACCGCGACGCACCGGCCGAGATGGCGAAGATCGGCATGGAAGGTTTCCAGGAGTTCATGGCGCACCCCGACCGGATCGACGCGATCCTGGCGCGGCTGGAAACGGCCCGCAAGCGGATCTACTGAACATCCTGATCTGACATCGCCCCCTCCCGTTCCTCGGGTGGGGGCTCTTTCGCCCCCTCTGTCGGGGAAGGAGACTGCCATGTCCGCACCAACCGCCCGCCGCAGTGGCTATTGGCGGCGGAACCAGCGCGCGCTTGCGCCGCTGCTGTTCGTCGCCCCCGGCGCGCTGATGTTCACGATCTATGTCGTCATCCCGATCTTCCGGTCGATGTCGATCTCGTTCTACGACTGGGACGGGATGGGCGCCAAGAAGTGGATCGGCCTGGGCAACTATGCGGAACTGTGGTCCGACCCGGCCTTTGTCGTCTCGCTGAAGAACAACGTGATCTGGCTGGTGCTTTACATGCTGTCCGTTCCGGCCGGCCTGTTCATCGCGATCTTCCTGAACCAGAACACCCGCGGCATCCGCATCTACAAGTCGCTGTTCTTCTTTCCTTTCGTCATCAGCCAGGTGGTGGTGGGCCTGATCTTTTCGTGGTTCTACGCCCCCGGCTTCGGGCTGTTCTTCAAGCTGACCCAGCTTTTCGACCCGGCGGGCATCGCCCTTCTGGCGGATGAGCGGTATGCCACCTACGGCATCATCGCGGCGGGCCTCTGGCCGCAGATCGCCTATTGCATGATCCTGTATCTGACCGGCCTGAACAACGTCGCCCCCGATCAGGTCGAGGCGGCGCGGCTGGATGGCGCCAAGGGCTGGCGGATGCTGTGGTATGTGATCCTGCCGCAGCTTCGACCCGCGACCTTCATCGCCGTGGTGGTGACGGTGATCGGCGCGCTGCGCTCGTTCGACCTTGTCTCGATCATGACGCAGGGCGGGCCCTACGGGAACACCCGCGTGCTGTCCTACTACATGTACGAAGAGGCGCTGAGCGAATACGGCTACCGCATGGGCTATGGCGCGGCCATCGCCGTGGTGCTGTTCGCCATCATGATGATCTTCATCTCCGGCTTCATCTGGAAGATGTACCGCGACGAGACGGAGCGTTAGGCCATGTTTCCCAGACCGATCGAACAAGTCTCGCCCGCCGTCCGCATCGCCTACAAGGTGGCGCTGCCGGTGGCGCTGGTGCTGTGGCTGCTGCCGTTGCTCGGCGTGGCGATGACCTCGCTGAAACCCGCGTCGGACCTTGCCCAAGGCAACTATTTCGGCTGGCCGAGCCACCTTGCCTTCTCGAACTACGCCGACGTCTTCCGCAACTCGCCGATCGCGCATTACATCCTGAACAGCTTCAAGGTGACGATCCCGACGGTGATCGGCGCGGTAGCGCTGTCGTGCATGACCGGCTTCGCTCTGGCGATCTACCCGTTCCGCTTCAACCTGCTGATCTTCTTCATCTTCGTCGCGGGCAACTTCGTGCCGTTCCAGATCCTGATGGTGCCGGTGCGTGACCTGACGCTGCACATGGGGCTTTACAACACCACCACCGGCCTCGCGCTGTTCCACATCGCGTTCCAGACCGGGTTCTGCACCCTGTTCATGCGCAACTTCATCAAGGCGCTGCCGAACGAACTGATCGAGGCCGCGCGGGTCGAGGGCGTCAGCGAGGTGCAGATCTTCTGGTACGTGGTGCTGCCCCTGATGCGGCCCGCCATCGCGGCGCTCAGCGTGCTGGTCTTCACCTTCATCTGGAACGATTACTTCTGGGCCACGGTGCTGACCACCGGATCGTCGACCCAGCCGGTCACCGCAGGCCTCTACTCGCTGAACGGCCAGTGGGTTGCGCAATGGCAACTCGTTTCGGCAGGCTCCATCGTCGCAGCGATGCCGCCGGTCCTGATGTTCTTCGCGATGCAGCGCCACTTCATCGCGGGCCTGACGTTTGGGGCGGTGAAATGACACCTGCCTGGCGGCTTGATGCCGGGCCGCAAACCCTTGTGCTGGCGAGCGATGGCGGCATTCCGGCCGCGCTTTACTGGGGCGCCCGGTTGCCTGCGGGCGAAGACCTGGACCAACTGGTGGCGGCGACCCGTGCCGACCTGACCGGCGGCATGATCGACGCCAACCCGGCCCTGACGCTCTGCCCCGAGGCCGCGCGCGATTTCCCCGGTCAGCCCGGTCTTGTGGTCGCCGAGGCGGACGGCACGCCGCTGCTGCCACGCTTCACCTTTGCCGGGGCCAGCGAAACGCCCGGCACCCTGCGCCTGACCTCGCGCGCCGATGGTCTTGCGCTGATCCACGAGATCGTCGCGGATGATGCCACCGGCACCTTCCGGCTGCACAGTGTGCTGGAGGCCGACCGCCCCCTGCGCCTGCACTGGCTCGCCGCCCCGGTTCTGCCCGCGCCGCAACTGGCGCACGAGATGATCGACGTGTCTGGCCGCTGGATCGGCGAGTTCCAGTTGAACCGCACCCCGTGGTCGCCCGGCGCCCGTCTGCGCGAGGCGCGCACCGGCCGTTCCGGTCACGAACACCCGCCCTATCTGATCCTGCCCGGCCTCGGCGCGACCAACACGGGCGGCGAGGCCCACGCGCTGCATTACGCCTGGTCCGGCGGGCACCGGATGGTGGCCGAAGAGCTGCCAGACGGCCGCCGTCAGGTGCAGTTCGGCCATGCCACCGGCGCGGAAACGCTCCCTGCACGCCGCTTCGAGACCGCGCCGCTTTACGCCGCCTACAGCGACCGGGGCCTGAACGGCACCGCAGTGGCAAATCAGCGGCTGATCCGGTCACTTGTCCGCTTTCCCGATCCCAACCGCCCCCGCCCGGTGCACTACAACTGCTGGGAAGCGGTCTACTTCGACCACAAGCTCGCCGACCTCGCCGCCATCGCCGACCGCGCCGCCGCCCTGGGCGCCGAGCGGTTCGTGCTGGATGACGGCTGGTTCGGCAGGCGTGACGACGACACCACCAGCCTTGGCGACTGGACGGTGGATCGCCGCAAATGGCCTGATGGCCTGCACCCGCTGATCGCCCATGTCCGCAAACTGGGGATGACCTTCGGCCTCTGGGTCGAGCCGGAGATGGTCAACCCCGACAGCGACCTCTATCGCGCCCACCCCGATTGGGCGCTCGGCCCCGCCGATCAGGTGCTGGGACGCCACCAGATGGTGCTGGACATGGGCCGGGCCGAGGTGCGCGAGTATCTGTTCCACCGCCTGTCGGCCCTTTTGACGGAATACCCGATCGAGTATCTGAAATGGGACCACAACCGCCTGCTGCCGGTGGTGGATGCGGCCCAGACGCGCGGCGTCTACGATCTGCTCGACCGCCTGCGCACCGCCCATCCGGGGGTGGAGGTCGAAAGCTGCGCCTCGGGTGGCGGGCGCATCGACGCAGGGATCCTGGCGCGCACCCACCGGGTCTGGTTGTCCGACAGCAACGACGCGCTGGAGCGGCTGCGCATCCAGCATGACGCGGCCCTGTTCCTGCCGCCTGAAGTGACCGGCAGCCACGTCGGCCCGCGCCATTGCCACACCTCGGGGCGCGACCTGCCGATGTCGTTCCGCGCCCGCGTCGCCGCCCAACGCCACATGGGATTCGAGATGGACCTGCGCGAACTGACGCCCGCCGAGCAAACCACCCTCCAGTCGGTCACCGCTTGGTGGAAGGCGGGCCGCAGTTGGCGTATGGCCGCCGACATCCTGCGCCTCGACGCCGCCGATCCGGCCGTCACCGCCGAGATGCAGCTTGCCCGCGATGGCGCGCGCTTCACCCTGTTCGTCGGCGTCCACGCCACCTCGGCCCAGATCCTGCCGCGCCCGCTGCGCTTGACCGGCCTCGACCCCGACGCGACCTACCGCGTGACCCTGACCAATCCCGAGGACGCCTCGCCCCGCAGCCGGGGTGCCCCTGCGCTGAAGACCGCCGCCTTGACCCTGTCGGGCTGCTACCTCATGCAGCAGGGGCTGACGCTGCCCTGGGCCTACCCTGCGACGATCTGGGTTCTGGATGGCATCCGCCTTTGACCCGCCCATTCATCTTGGGGCAAATATCCCCGCCGGAGGCTCGAACGTTCAAATGACCAAGCGCCGCTCGTCCAACTGGTACGGCAAGCTCGACAAGGACGGCTTCATCCACCGCAGTTGGATGAAGAACCAGGGTTTCCCCGATCAGGTCTTCGACGGCCGCCCGATCATCGGCATCTGCAACACCTGGTCGGAACTGACGCCCTGCAACTCGGGCCTGCGCACGCTGGCCGAGGGCGTCAAGCGCGGCGTGTGGGAGGCGGGCGGCTTCCCGGTGGAATTCCCGGTGACTTCGCTGGGTGAAACCCAGATGAAGCCCACCGCGATGCTGTTTCGCAACCTCTTGGCGATGGATGTCGAGGAATGCATCCGCGCCTACGGGATCGACGGCGTCGTGCTGCTGGGCGGCTGCGACAAGACCACGCCGGGGCAACTGATGGGCGCGGCCTCGGTCGATCTGCCGACCATCGTTGTCTCCTCGGGTCCGATGCTGAACGGCAAGTATCGCGGCCGGGACATCGGCTCCGGCACCGATGTGTGGAAGTTCTCCGAGGCCGTGCGGGCGGGCGAGATGACGTTGCAGGATTTCATGGCCGCCGAAAGCGGCATGAGCCGCTCGGCCGGGGTCTGCATGACGATGGGCACCGCCTCCACCATGTCGAGCCTGGTCGAGGCGATGGGGCTGTCACTCCCCACCAACGGCGCGCTGCCCGCGGTTGACGCACGGCGGATGGCGCTGGCGCAACTGACCGGCAAGCGCATCGTGGAAATGGTCGAGGAAGACCTGGTGCTGTCGAAGGTGCTGACCCGGGCCAGCTTTGAAAACGCCATCCTTGCCAATGCGGCGGTGGGCGGGTCCACGAATGCCGTGGTGCACCTGCTGGCGATTGCGGGCCGGGTCGGGGTCGATCTGACGCTGGACGACATCGAGATCGGCAGGGACATTCCGCTGTTGGTGAACTGCATGCCCTCGGGCAAGTACCTGATGGAGGACTTCGCCTATGCGGGCGGCGTTCCGGCGGTTCTGGCCGAACTGAAGCACCGTCTGCGCCGCGCCAACACCGTGCTGGGACGCGACATCTCGGCCTATGCCGAGGGCGCCGAGTGCTTCAACCGCGACGTCATCCACGCCTTCGATGCGCCGGTGAAACCGGCCGCGGGTCTGCGCGTGCTGCGCGGCAACCTCGCACCCGACGGCGCCATCGTGAAACCCTCGGCGGCGACCGATGCCTTGCTGGAACACGAAGGCCCGGCGCATGTGTTCGAGACCATCGAGGACATGAAGGCCAACATCGACCGCGATGACCTGCCGGTGACGGCCGACACGATCCTGGTGCTGAAGGGTTGCGGGCCGAAGGGCTATCCCGGCATGCCCGAGGTCGGCAACATGCCGATTCCGAAGGTGCTGGTGCAGCGGGGCGTGCGCGACATGGTCCGCGTTTCCGACGGCCGCATGTCGGGCACCGCCTATGGCACGGTGGTGCTGCATGTCTCGCCCGAGGCGCAGGCGGGTGGGCCGCTGGCGCTGGTGAAGACCGGCGACCGCATCCGGCTTTCGGCCAGCCGGGGCGAGCTGACGCTGCTGGTGTCGGACGCCGAGCTTGCAACCCGTCGCGCGGCATGGCAACCGGATGCGCCGCGCTATGACCGCGGCTACGCCCGGCTTTACGTCGATCATGTGTTGCAGGCCGACAAGGGCGCCGATCTCGATTTCCTTGTGGGCAAGGATGCCCGCCTTGTGACGCGGGAAAGTCACTGATGCGTTTCACCCCAACCCTTTCCCGACGGAGTCCCTTGCGATGAGCGAATATGTGACATTTCACGACCTCAAGGGGGCGTCGGTGTTCATCACCGGCGGCGGCGCGGGCATCGGTGCCGCGCTGACCGAGGGGTTCCTTGAACAGGGCGCCAATGTCGCCTTCGTGCAGAGGTCGGACGCCACCGCTTTTTGCGATGACATGGCGGCAAGGCATGGCCGCCGCCCACTGTTCATCGCCTGCGACATCACCGATATCGCGGCGCTGCAAAACGCGATGGCCGAGGCGGCGCGCGTGCATGGGCCGATCACCGTGCTGGTGAACAACGCCGCCAACGACACCCGCCACACCCTGGCCGGGACGACGGTGGAGGCCTGGGACAAGGGACAGGCGATCAACCTGCGCCCGCATTTCTTCACCGCGCAGGCGGCCGCGCCGGGGATGATCGCCGCCGGGGGCGGGTCGATCATCAACTTCTCCTCGACCAGCTACATGATGGGGAATGCGGGTTTCCCGGGCTATGTCAGCGCCAAGGCGGGCATCACCGGCCTGACCCGCGGGCTGGCGCGTGAACTGGGGCCGCACAACATCCGGGTGAACGCGCTGATGCCGGGCTGGGTGCTGACGCAGCGCCAGATGGACCTCTGGGCGACCCCCGAGGGGCTGGCCGCGCATCTGGCCCGTCAGTGCCTGCCCGAGCATCTGGTGGAACGCGACATCGTCGATGCGACGCTGTTTCTGGCCTCGAAGGCCAGCCGGATGATGACCGGGCAGGCGATGGTGGTTGATGGCGGCGTGGTGGTGACGGGGTGATGGATCAGGCGGCGAACTGGATCGCGGTTGACTGGGGCACGACGCATCTGCGCGCCTGGGCGATGGGCGCGGATGGGGCCGTGCTGGCGGCCGCGTCGTCGGACGCCGGCATGGCGACACTGACGCGCGCGGGGTTCGAACCGGCGCTGATCGCGCTGGTCGAAGGCTGGCTGGGGCCGGGGCGGGTGACTCCGGTCTTGGCCTGCGGCATGGTCGGCAGCCGTCAGGGCTGGGTCGAGGCGCCCTATCGCGCGGTGCCTTGCGTGCCGCTGGAACCGGGCGGCTTCGCGCTCGCGCCCTGCAAGGATCCGCGCCTGTCGGTGCGGGTAATCCCCGGCCTGAAGCAGCTTTCCCCCGCCGACGTGATGCGTGGCGAGGAAACCCAGATCGCCGGGTTCATTGCCGACGAGCCCGCGTTCGACGGGGTTCTGTGCCTGCCCGGCACGCATAACAAATGGGTGCGGATCAGCGCGGGCGAGGTGGTCAGCTTTCAGACCTTCATGACCGGCGAGATGTTTGCGCTGCTGGCCGAAAATTCGGTGCTGCGCCATTCGGTCGGCACCGGGGGCTGGGATGAACAGGCGTTCGGTCTCGCGCTCGACGATGCGTTGTCGCGCCCCGACCGGATCGCCGCGCGGCTCTTTTCGCTGCGGGCCGAGTCGCTGCTGACGGGACTGGCGCCAGAGGTGGCGCGGTCGCGGCTGTCGGGGGCGCTGATCGGGGTGGAACTGGCGGCGGCGCGGCCCTACTGGCTGGGCCAGCAGGTCGCGGTGATCGGCGCCGCCGGGATCGCGGCCGCGTATGCCGCCGCGCTGACCCGGCAGGGCGCCGCGCCGCGTGTGGTGGCGGGCGATGCGATGACGCTGGCCGGTCTGACGGCAGCACGCGCCGTGATGCAGGAGGTGGTCCAATGACCCGCAAGCTGATCGCCATCCTGCGCGGCATCACGCCGGATGAGGCCGTCGCGATGGCGGGCGCGCTGATCGACGCCGGGATCACGATGATCGAGGTGCCGCTGAACTCGCCCGACCCGCTGGAGAGCATCCGGCGGATGGCTGTGGCCCACGGGGCCGATGCGCTGATCGGCGCGGGCACGGTGCTGACGGCGACCGATGTGGCCGGGGTTGCGACGGCGGGCGGGCGGCTGATCGTCTCGCCCAACGCCGATGCCGAGGTGATCGCCGCCACCAAGGCGCGGGGCCTGCAAAGCTGGCCGGGGGTGCTGACGCCGACCGAATGCTTTGCCGCGCTGAAGGCGGGGGCGGACGGGCTGAAGATATTCCCCTCGTTCCTGATGGGCACCGAGGGGCTGAAGGCGATCCGCGCCGTGCTGCCGAAGGGCACGCAGGTCTATGCCGTGGGGGGCGCCGGGCCGGAGAATTTTGGCGACTGGATGGCGGCGGGGGCTGACGGCTTCGGCATCGGCACCGCGCTTTACAAACCCGGCCACAGCCTTGCCGACACCGCAGCGCGCGCCCGCGACATCGTCGCGGCCTATGACGCGGCGGCGGGTCTGGGGCGGCTGGCATGAGCCTGGTTTTCGACGGCACTCCCTGCCTGTTGGGCGAGGGGCCGCTGTGGCATCCCGAACGTGAACAATTGTTCTGGTTCGACATCCTCGGCCGCCGACTTCTTGCACACACCGTGGATGACACGCTGCACTGGGACTTCCCCGACATGGTCTCGGCCGCCGGATGGACCGGCTATGACACGCTGCTGATCGCGTCGGAAACGGCGCTGTTGCATGTCAACCTTGAAACCGGCGCGCGTGCCGTGGTGGCCTCGCTGGAGGCGGACAACCCGGTCACCCGCTCCAACGACGGGCGCGCCGATCCCTATGGCGGGTTCTGGATCGGCACGATGGGCAAGACTGCGGAACCCGGCGCGGGGGCGATCTGGCGCTACTACCGGGGCGAGGTGCGCAAGCTTTTCGGCCCGCTGACGATCACCAACGCGATCAGCTTTACGCCCGATGGCGGCCACGCCTGCTTTGCCGATACCGCGCAAGGCAAGGTCTGGCGCGTTGCGCTTGACCCGCAGGGCTGGCCCAAGGGCGACCCCGCACTGTTTCTCGACCTCACCCGCGCGGGGTTGAACCCCGATGGTGCCGTCTTTGACGCCGGGGGCACGTTCTGGCTGGCGCAATGGGGAGCGTCGCGGGTGGCCGCTTACGCGCTGGACGGAAGCTTCCTGCGCGCCATCGGCTTTGACGCGCCGCACACGTCCTGCCCGGCCTTCGGCGGCGCGGACCTGAGGACGCTTTACTGCACCACGGCCCGGCAGGGCCTGTCCGAGGCCGAGCTTGCCGCCTGTCCGCACAGCGGCATGACCTTCCACGCCGCCTCGGGCAGCCGGGGACAACGCGAACACAAGGTGATCCTGTGACCCACAAACGCACGCTTGGCGTCTGCTACTACCCCGAACACTGGCCCGAGGACTGGTGGCCGGAAGACGCCCGCCGCATGGCCGAGACCGGCCTCACCTTCGTCCGCATCGGCGAGTTCGCGTGGAGCCGGATGGAACCGAAGCCCGGCACCTATGACTGGGGCTGGCTGGACCGGGCGATCGAAACGCTTGGCGCGGCGGGGCTGAAGGTCGTGCTGGGCACCCCCACCGCAACGCCGCCGCGCTGGATGGCCGACAAGCTGCCCGACATGTTCGCCGTCGACAAACAGGGCCGCCCGCGCGGCTTCGGCTCGCGGCGCCATTACGACTTCAGCCACCGCGGCTATCGCGTCGAATGCGCCCGCATCGTCACCGCGCTGGCCGAACGCTACGGCGCCAACCCGCATCTGGGCGCCTGGCAGACCGATAACGAATACGCCTGCCATGACACCACGCTCAGCTATTCGCCCGCCGCGCTGCACGCCTTCCGCGAGTGGCTGGCGCAGAAACACCAGTCGCCGCAGGCGTTGAACCGGGCCTGGGGCAATGTGTTCTGGTCGATGGACTATGACAGCTTCGACGACATCGGCCTGCCGAACCTGACCGTGACCGAGCCGAACCCGTCGCATGTGATGGATTTTCACCGCTTTGCCAGCGACGAGGTTGCCAGCTTCAACCGGTTGCAGGTGGAGATCCTCCGCAAGCATTCCGCCGCGCCGATCGCGCACAACTACATGGGCCGCGTCACCAGCTTCGATCACTTCACGGTTGGCGCCGATCTGGATATCGCCAGTTGGGACAGCTACCCCCTGGGCTTCCTGTCCGACCGGCTGGACGCCACACCGGAACACAAGGCGCATTTCCTGCGCCAGGGCGACCCCGACAATCAGGCCTTCCACCACGACCTCTATCGCGCCGTGGGGCGCGGCCGCTGGTGGATCATGGAACAGCAGCCGGGCCCGGTGAACTGGGCGCCCTGGAACGCCGACCCGCTGCCCGGCATGGCCCGGCTCTGGGCCTGGGAGGCGTTTGCGCATGGCGCCGAAACGGTCAGCTATTTCCGCTGGCGGCAGGTGCCCTTTGCGCAGGAACAGATGCACGCGGGGCTCTTGCGCCCCGATTCCGTCGCCGCCCCCGCGCTGGCCGAGGCCGCGCAGGTGGCGCAGGAATTGCGCGACATGCCCGACGTCGGCAACGCTGCGGCGCCGGTCGCGCTGGTCTTCGACTATGCCAGCGCATGGGCCTGGGAAACCCAGCCGCAGGGCCGCGATTTCGACTATTTCCGCCTGGTCACCTCGGTCTACCGGGGCCTGCGCGCGCTGGGGCTGAACGTCGACATCCTGCCGCCGGACGTGGCCGACCTGAGCGCCTACCGGATCGTGCTGATCCCCGGCGTGGCGACGCTGTCGGCGCCGCTTCTGGCCGCGCTGGCTGCCTACAAGGGCACCGCCCTCGTCGGGCCCCGCACCAACGCCAAGACGGCGGATTTCGCCATTCCGGTGCCGCTGCCACCGAACCTGCCGGGGCTCGATTGCACCGTGGCGCGGGTCGAAAGCCTGCCGCCGGGGATCGAGGTTCCGTTGCAGGGCGGCGGCGCGTTCCGGCATTGGCATGAGGTGCTGGAGGGCAAAGCCGAACTTGCCATGACCGCCACCGACGGCACCCCTGCCGCGCTGCGCGCCGGTGCGATCACCTATATCGGCGGCTGGCTGGACGAGACCGCGCTGGGCCACCTGCTGCGCGCCACTTGCGCCGCCGCGGCCGTGCCGGTGACCGACATGCCCTATGGCCTGCGCCGCCGCGACAGCGCCACGCATCGGTTCCTGTTCAATTACAACGCCGCGCCGATCACCTTTGACGGGGTCACGATCCCCGCCGCCGGGGTGCATTGGCGCGCGCTGTGACCGCCCCCCGGGCCTGCCTGACAAGCACACCGGCCCGGACGTCGACGAAGCCACGAACTTGTTCGTCACGGTTCCGCGGCGCAACGGGCGGTCGAGGAACCCCCTGAAAAGGCGATCGCCATCCGCAACGGAGGCGATACGGGAACCCTGCGCCGGGGTGCAGGTGTGCCGTGACGGACGGCAGTGTCTTGTCGACGGGTGGGGTCCGCCAACCTTGCCCAGGGCGTCTGAAACCCTGACGGGCGGCACGATCCCGCCCGCGCCTCCAACAGCGCATCGAGGGGGTCCGTGTTCTTGGCCATCTGCACCGGGTGTGCTCGATCTGGCTCCTGGGCGGCGTATCTCCGTGGCGAAGGCTGGTCACGGACAGGGTCGCCGTGCTTGACTTCACCGCGCCGACGTCGGACCACGGGCGAAACCGGAGGATGGTCCATGCCAGAAGACAAGAAGATCCTGCGTGCGCTGGCCGGCGGCCTGCAGGCGATCCCGCCGGCTTGGATGATGCGGCAGGCGGGGCGCTATCTGCCCGAATACCGCGCCACGCGGGCGCAGGCGGGCGATTTCCTTGCGCTGTGCTACACCCCCGATCTGGCGGCCGAGGTCACGCTGCAACCGATCCGCCGCTACGGCTTCGATGCGGCCATCCTGTTCGCCGACATCCTGCTGATCGCGCAGGCGCTGGGGGCGGACCTGTGGTTTTCCACCGGCGAGGGGCCGCGCCTGTCCACCATCACCGGCGCCGCGGATCTGGCCCGGCTGAAACCGGTGGACCAGATCGACGCGACCCTGGCCCCGGTTTATGAAACGGTCCGCATCCTTGCCCGTGCGCTCCCGCCCCAGACGACGTTGATCGGCTTTGCCGGAGCGCCGTGGACGGTGGCCACCTACATGATCGCCGGGCGCGGCACACCCGATCAGGGCCCGGCCCATGCGCTGATGCAGGCCGACCCCGCCACCTTTGATGCGCTGATCGAGATGTTGATTTCGGCAACGATCGAGTATCTTTCGGCCCAGATCCTGGCCGGGGCCGAGGTGGTGAAGCTGTTCGACAGCTGGGCCGGGTCGCTGAAGGGCGACGCCTTCGTGCGCTACGCGCTGGAGCCGACGCGCCGGATCATCACGGCGCTGAAGGCGCGCCATCCGGGCGTGCCGGTGATCGCTTTCCCGCGCGAGGCGGGGCAGGGCTACATCGGTTTCGCCAAGGCGACGGGCGCGGATTGCGTCGCGCTCGACAATTCCGTCTCGGCGGAGTGGGCGGCGGCGCATGTGCAGGTCGATGGCTGCGTGCAGGGCAACCTCGACCCGAAGTACATGGTGCTCGGCGGGCCCGAACTGGTGACCGAGACGCGGCGGATCGTGCGCGCCTTCTCGCACGGGCCGCATATCTTCAACCTGGGCCATGGCATCACGCCGGATGCCGACCCCGACAACGTGCAGCGGATGCTGGACGCGATCCGGGGCTGATCAGCGCAGCCGGATCGACACGCCCGCCGACCGGCCCTGCCCGTCGATCACCGACAGGTTGACGAACCCCGGCCCCGGCATCGGCAGCACTTCCTGCCGTTCATGCGAGGCGACGGCGACCGGCATTCCGTCGGCCAGCCAGGTGAAGGGGGCAACGCCGTTCTGCACCCGCACCAGCAACTCGCCCCCTGACAGCTCGACCTCGGCCCCATCGGGCGGGAAGGCGACGGAGGGTGCGTCAGGCGCGGGCAGGAACGCCGCCTGACGGCTGCGGAACCGTTGCAGCGGCGCGGGCAGTTCGGCGTTGGAAACGGTCAGCGTGGCGGGCGGTGGCGGGCCCTGCGGGTCAAGCGCGGGTTTCAGCCGCGCGAAGGCCTGAAACAGCACCGGTGCCGCCAGTTCGCCGCCAAAGGCCCCCGGCACCGGCGTGCCATCGGCATGGCCCATCCAGACCCCGATCACGTCCGTCCCGTCGAAGCCCACCGCCCAGGCATCTCGGTGGCCGTAGCTGGTGCCGGTCTTGTAGGCCAGCCGGTTTGCGGGCTGACCGGGCGGCGGCGCGAGGCCTGCGAGGATGTCGCCCACCTCCCAGGCCGCCACGGCCGACATCACCCGCTGCCCCTCGGCGCGGGGTGCGCCCTGTTCCACCGTCAGCGGCAGCGCCACGCCGCCGCGCGCGATGGCCGCGTAAAGCTGCACCAGGTCTTGCAGGGTGACGCCCTCGCCCCCCAGCGCCACCGCCAGCCCCGGCTGCCCGCCCGGCACCACGGCGTGAACCCCGGCGCGGGCCAGGCCCGCCATCAGGTTGGCCGGGCCAATCGCGTCGGTGAGCATCACCGCCGGAATGTTCAGCGACAGTTGCAGCGCCTCGCGCAGCCGGATCGTGCCGCGGTACCGGTGGTCGAAGTTCTGCGGCGCGTAGCCGTTGAAGTTCACCGGCTTGTCGTCGATCAGCGTCTCGGGGTGCGCCAGCCCCTCGTCGAAGGCCAACCCGTAAATCAGCGGCTTCAGGGTCGATCCGGGCGAGCGCAGCGCCTGCGTCATGTCGACAAAGCCCTGCCGGTGGTCGGCCTCGTAGGCGGCGGATCCGACCTCGGCGAGGATCTCGCCGGATCGGTGATCGGCCACCACGATGGCCACCTGCAACCGCTCGCCTCCCTGCGCCACGGCATCGGCGGCCAGCGTTTCCAGCTTGGCCTGCAGATCGGCGTCGATCGTGGTGCGGTGGATGATCTGGTCGGGGGACGCGGCGCGCAGCCGGTCCGTCAGGTGCGGGGCGAGGCCGGGGAAGGGCTGTCGGGTGGTCGGAACAGGCTCTGTCATGGCGGATTTCGCCTGCGCCGGGGTCAGCGTATGCTCGGCCACCAGCCGCTCCAGCACCCGCGTGCGCGCCGCGCGCGCCGCAGCGGGATCGCGGTCGGGGCGGCGCGTTTCCGGCGATTGCGGCAGGGCCACCAGCAGCGCGGCCTCGGCCGGGGTCAGCCGCCGTGGTTCCTTGCCGAAGTAGGTCAGCGTCGCCGCCCGCACCCCCTCCAGATTGCCGCCAAAGGGCGCGATCTGCAGATACAGAGACAGAATCTGCGCCTTCGTCAGCCGCCGCTCCAGCGCCAGGGCGAGCCTGATCTGGCGGAATTTGCCCGCCACATGCCCGGTGCCGCTATCCTCCAGCAGCCGCGCGACCTGCATCGTCAGGGTCGATCCGCCCGAAACGACATGGCCCTGCGTGACCGCCTGCATCGCCGCGCGCAGCAGCGCCCAGGGATCGACGCCGTCATGCTGATAGAACCGCCCGTCCTCATAGGCGATCAGCATCTGCAGATAGGCCGGGTCCACCTGCGACGGGTCCACCCCCGGCCGCCAGATGCCATCTTCCACCGTGAAGGCACGCAACAGGCGGCCATCGCGCGCCAGCATCTCGACCGAAACCCCAAGATCGAGCGGCGGAATCACCGTCGCATCGACCCAGGTGTCGAACCCCTCGCGCCCCAGCCCCGCCAGCCACAGCGCCAGCGCGGCGCCAAGGAACCAGCGCGCCCTCACGGCGTGACCGTCACCGTGCCCGTATCGCCGTGGGCGCGGATGTCGGGGCGGTACATGTCTTCGACGCTGGCTGCCGGGTGGTGGAACGTGCCGGGCGAGATCGCGCGAACCACATAGGCCAGCGTGAACGGCGAGTTGTCGGTGCGGTCGACCTGCGTCAGGAAGCGGTCCTGCCGGAACTCGCTGTGGGCCACGTCGGTGGTCGCGTCCAGCCAGTCGAAGGCGCTGATGTCCCCCGAGGCCAGCAGGTTCGGGTCGTCGATCTCGAACCCGGCAGGCAGCGGATCGCTGACCATCAGCCGCGCCTCGCCGTTGCCGAAGGGCGTGACCTCCAGCACCGTCACCAGCCGGGTTCCGGCCTTCACGGTGTCGATTTCGGCGGGCTGGCCGTCCATCGTGTAGTAGCTGCGCTTGATCGCATAGCCGGTGCCGCCCGACGGTTCCGGCTTCACCGGCACGCCATAGGTGGTGAGTGTCAGCGTAGCCGAGGCGGTCGAGCCGTTGTGGATATCAAGCCCGGCCCCCACCGTCTGCGCCTCCAGCACCTTCACCAGCGGCCCGGTGACGGGTTCACCATTCACGGTAAAGCCCTCGGCGCCCGGCCTGTCGATCAGCGCATGGGTGGCCAGCAGCGTCCAGGTCTCTTCCTGCGTGGACATGTCGCCGGTAACGGCGGCGGCGACACGGTCCGTCAGCGCGGCAGCGTTTATCGCCGTACTGCCGGCCTCGGTCGCCAGCGTCAGCACGGCTGCGGCATCGCGGCGGTTGGTGCCGTAGTCGGCGCGCAAGACCTGCGGCCCGTCGGCCCCCACCCGCGCGCCCATCTGCCGCCCGGCCTGCCGGAACATCGCATCCGCCCGCGTCTGGTCACCATAGGCCGCCAGCGCCGCGCCGAGTTGCGCCGAGGCGATCGGGGTGTCGAAGGCCGCCGCCTTCACGTCGGCGTAGTAGCGCAGGTCGCCCACCGCCGCCGCGCCTTCACGCGCCAGCACCATCAGGGCATAGGCCATCGGCCCGCCGTCCTTGTCGAAATCCGGCGCGGAATTGACCTGGTTGCGCAGATTGTCCAGCGCCATGCGGAAAGCGTGGTCCGGCACCTTGAAGCCCTGCGCCCGTGCCCGGCTGAGGAAGTCGGTCACATAGGCATCCAGCCACATGTCACCCGAATCCGGCCCCCAAAGCCCGAACGACCCGGTATCGGACTGATTGGTCAGGATCGCGGTGATCGCCTGATCCACCCGGTCCTTCAGGTGGTCGCGGGTGGCAAGACCCATCGCGGACGCCACATCCTCGAAGTAAAGCAGCGGCATCGCCTTCGACGTCATCTGCTCGGTGCAGCCGTAGGGATAGCGGTCGAGCGCGGCCAGCAAGCCGGGCGCGTTGAACCGCGCGATCGGGCCGACGGTAACCGTCGCCTGCCCGGTGCCGGGTTGCAGCCCATCGAAGGCGTTCTTGTCGAAGGTGAAGCTTTTCCCCGCCGCAAGGTCCAGCCGCGTGGTGCGCGTGACCGCGGGGTCCAGCGTCTCGACAGTCAGCGAAAGCTGCTTGTCCAGCCGCTTGCCGTCCGGCGTGGTCAGGACCACGTCGATCGTCTGCACGCCAACAGCCCCGGCCGTGATCGGGATCGACAGCGTCTGCTTGCCACCCTCTTTCAGGTCCACGCCCGACAGCGTCTCGCCCAGCTTCACCCCGTCGGACGACACATCCAGCCCCATCCGCCCCGCCGGGCCCTTTGCATGGACAATCTCCAGCAAGAGCCTGCTCTGGTCGCCGGGCGCCATGAAGCGCGGCAGGCTTGCCGTCACCACCACCGGGTCGCGCACCAGCACATCGGCGCTGGCCTGCCCGACGCCGGTCTTCGACCAGACGACCGCCATCACTTTTACCGTGCCATTGAACGGCGGCAGCATGAAGTTGGCATGGGCAAGGCCATCCGCCCCCACCTGCACCACGCCGGAATAGAAGGCCACCAGCTTTTCCGTCGGTGGCGGCGCCTGCAAGCGGGCGCCCGCGCCCGAGTCACCGCCCGAGCGCACGGTGCCCAGATTGCCGTTCAGCCCGTCGATCAGCCGCCCGTAAACGTCGCGGATGCCGACGCCCAGCTTGCGCTGGCCGAAGTAATGGTCCGACGGGTCAGGCGGCGTGAAGGCGGTCAGGTTCAGGATGCCGACGTCCACCGCCGCGATGGTGGCAAAGCCGGTGTCGCCCGGTTGCAGCCCGTCCACCTTCACCGCCACGTCCAGCGGCCCGCGCGGATCGGCCTCGGGCGCGGTCTGGATGCTGGCGGCAAGCTGCCGCATCCCCGGATCGACCTTGGCATAGGTCAGCCCCAGCGCCCGCGCCGGGTTGCGCCCTGCCGCCTCGTCCATCGGGCGGATCACCGAGACGGTGACATAGGCGCCCGGCCCCCAGTCGGCCGTCACGGGCACCGGGATCATGTTCTCGCCCGCCTTCACCTCGGCCACCTGGCGCGAGATCAGCTTGTTGGACAGCACCGAGATCATCGCCGTTCCGCCCGCGCGCGGCACCACCCGCAACATCGCGGTATCGCCCGGCTTGTAGGCCGGTTTGTCGAGCGACATGTCCAGCGTGTCGGGCGTGGCGCTGGCGTCGGCGGGCGCGAACCATCCGGCATAGAACTGCACCGACGCCGCGGCATAGCTGCCGTCGGCCCGTTCCACCCGCAGCTCGTAGTCGCCCCAGGTCACCGGGGCCTCCACCGCCACCGGTCCGGCGGCGGTCAGGTCGGCGACGCCCTCGGCCAGGCGGGTCCGCGTGGTCATCGGCGTCCAGTCCCAACTGCCATAGCTCTGGAACCACTGATAGCGTGTCTCGATCCGGTTCAGCACCCAATGCGCCTTCATTGCCGCGGGCTTGCCATCCGGGCCCACCGCGATCAGGTCAAAGCGCGCCTTGTCGTTCTCGGCCACCACGTCCTGGAACAGCGGTTTGATCCCGATCACCGGCGCCGAGGGCGTCAGCGCCGCGGTGATCTTGCGTTCCACCGGGCGGCCCGATCCTTCGGCGACCCGCACCACCGCCGTCATCTGCAGCGGCCGGGCCGGATCGTCGATCTGCGGCAAGGCGGCCTGCACGGTCGCGGTGCCGGTGTCATCGGTCCGCTCGCCATCCGGCAGCGCCTGCGTCTGGGTCGAGAAGGGTTCATCATACTTGCCGAAGCTGTAGCCGGGGAAGCCGTCGAGCGCGCTGACCGCGCTCACCTGCACCTCGCCCGAAACCGACAGGTCCGCCCCCGGCGCGCCGAACAGGTATTTCGCGGCGATGCCAAGGTCGGGCGCGTCGCCCAGGTGGATTGGCGTCGTCGGCAGGCTCAGCGTGAAGTCGATCCGCTCGGGCAGGAAATCCGCCACCAGGAACCCGGTCGAAGCCAGCGGCGGCGCATTCACATCGGCGAGAATGTCCAGCTTCCAAGGCCCGCGCGGCGCGGAATCGGCCAGCGCGAGGTCAAACGTGTGCCCCCCGGCGCCCGCGTCCTGCGTCAGCGCGCGGGAGTATTCGACGCCGTCCGGCCGGGTCAGCCGCGCTGTCAGTGGCAGGCCCGCGATGGCTGCCGCCGCGCCGTCGCGCGCGAGGGCCGTCACATGCACGGTCTCGCCCGCGCGGTAGGCCCCGCGATCGGTGGTCAGGAACACGTCCACCGGCGGCGCGGCCTCATGCCCGGCCACGCCGCGGTCGGACAGGTCGAACTCGGGGTCGGTCAGCGGCAGGAAGCCGAAATCCGTGTCACCCTCGGCCACCGTCACCAGCCCCGGCGCGGCGCTGCCCGTGCCGCGAGTCAGCCCGGCGGCGAAGTCGGCGTTGCCGTCGGCATCCGTCACCGCGGTGCCCAGCACCAGGTTCGACTGCGACATCAGCGTTACCGTCAGCCCGGCTTTCGCCGCCGTGGTGCCAAGACTGCGCACCGTCACATGCAGCCCATCGACCCCGCTGAAGCTGGTGATGCCAAGGTCCGAGATCACGAACCATTGCGTTGCAGGCGGCACGTCATAGGGGTCTTTGCCCGGCACCGAGGCGTTCAGCGCGTAGATGCCCACCGGCAGCGTCTTCATCACCGTATCCAGCGGCAGACGCGTCACCACGTCCTTGTTGACCTCCATCCCGACATCGGCGGTGCCTGACCAGACATCTTCGGCAACCTGGCTGGCGAAGGTTTCGTCGTCATAGGCCGACAGCGGGCGGCCGAAATAGTCGTTCTGGATCGCCCGCAGGATGTTGCGGTCGCTGACCCGGCGCAGCTTCAGGTCGATCGTCTTCACGTTCACCGTATCGACCGGAATCGCCGCCACCGTGGCGCGCGGCAGCACATAGGCGCGGCCGGGGAAGCTGACCAGGGGCGCCCGGTCGCGGACGTAGAGCGTGATGGTGACCGGCTTCACCAGCGTTTCCCCATCCGCCGCGGGCAGCCCGGCGCGGAAGGTGACGGCATAGCGTTGCCCGTGGTCGAGCCCGCCGATGCAAAGCTGGCTGCCATCCGCCTCGACCGACAGGCCCGGCTGCGGCAGTTGTACGAAGGGCGCGTAATCCACCCCGGTTTTGACCAGATCGGCCGAGAAGGTGGCGCAGATGCGTGGGGTGGCGCTGTCGCTTTCCGCCGTCTGGTCGGTGATGTGGAACCCGTAAAGCCCAACCGCCTTGTCAAGCGCGGCCGCCGTATCCTCGCGCGGCTGCGCGGCCTGCGCCAGCTTCAGCGCCGGGATCATGTCGCGCCCGCGCCCCACCGCCTCCAGCGCCTGCGCCATCTGGGCCAGCGCCGAGGCCCGCATGGGCGCCGCATCGGCCCGCAGATAGGCGTTGACCGTCGCCGACAGCGCCCGCGCTTTCAGATCGTCGGGCCCCTCGGCCTTGCTGTCCTGCGCCGCGAGCAGCAGCAGCCGGGCATAATCCACCCACTGATCGGCTGCGTCCGTCGCGTTGACGGCCGCGCCCTCGAACTTCGACGCCGTCAGCGCATCGCCCGACTTCTCGATCGCGATCGCTTGCGACAGCAGGTCCGGCACCGCCTGATCGCCCGCGATATGCATGTCGCCCAGCCCCTGCGCCTGGGTCAGAGCCGTGGAGAAATCGTCATCGGTCAGGAACGACAGTTCCTTCTTGCGGGTCTCGGCGCGCTGGATCGTGGCCTTTGGTGTATCGACCACGATGGCCGAGAACGCCCCCGTATAGGGCGCTGCCTTGCCCGCCGCCGTCTTCGGAAAGCAGGATCCCGCCCGGCTGTTGAAGGTGAGGGCCTTGCACTGCGCATTGGTGAGGCAGGCTTGTTCGCAGGCCTCCAGCGTGGTGTCGAAGATCGCTTGAAGGTCGCTGCCCGGCAGATCGACATCTTGTGTCAGAATCGCGCGCCGTGCCGGGATCGTCGTGTCCAGCGCAAGGCTGGGCAGTGCGGTCAGGCAGGATGCGAAAAGAGCAGCGGCAGCAAACAGGCGCATGGCAATATCCTCCGGTCGTCAATGGCGGCATGCTGGCACATCGCTTCGTGCTCATGCAACGATTCCACGTCAGCAGCGACCTTGCGACCCACTTGCCTTAAGGCGGCGTTCATCCTGTTGCGCCAGTCTCGGGCCCGGCGCGCCCCCCGGGGCCGTCATGTGACGGAGGACGGGATGACGCTGGCGGAAAAACTGGCCAAGGAACGGCGCGCAAGGCTCGCGGCCGAACGGATGCTGGAACACAAGCAGCGCGAACTGTTCGCGGCCAATGAAAAGCTTGCGCTGCATGCGCGTTCGCTGTCGAACCAGATCGTGGAACAGCGCCAGGTGGTGCGCAGCGCCCTGTCCGAGGCGGAGGCGCTGAAGGGGCAGAACAGCCGTTTCCTGACCGACCTCGACCGCGCCCATACCGCCGCCGTGATGGCCGAACGCCGCCTGTGGGATTCGGTCGAAACGATTCGCGACGGCTTCGCGGTGTTCGATACCTCGTTGAAGATGGTGGCCGCGAATCACGCCTACCTGGCCGTCTTCGCGGGCCACCCCGAGGTTGCCCCGGGCATTGGCTACGAGGCGATCCTGCGGCTCTGCTGGGAAAAGAAGCTGGTCGAGGTCGGCGAGGCCGGGCGGGAGGACTGGGTCGGCCAGGTGCTCGGCCGCTGGGATCAGGATCCGATCCCGCCGGTGGTGGTGCGGTTCTTCAACGGCCAGTATGTCAAGCTGATCGACCGGCGCGCCCGCGACGGCGACATGGTCACGCTGGCGCTGAACATCACCGAAACTATCGCGCGCGAGGCTGAACTGCGCGAGGCGCAGGAACGCGCCGAGGCCGCGAACCGCGCCAAGTCGGCCTTCCTCGCCAACATGAGCCACGAGATCCGCACCCCGATGAACGGCGTCGTCGGGATGGCGGAACTGCTCTGCGATACCACCCTTAGCGAGGAACAGCGGCTCTATGCCGAAACGATCAAGACCTCGGGCGAGGCGCTGCTGGTGATCATCAACGACGTGCTGGACTATTCCAAGATCGAGGCCGAGCGGATCGTCCTGCACCCCGAGCCATTCGATCTGGAACGCTGCATCCACGATATCGTCATGCTGATGCAGCCGACGGTGCAGGGAAAGCACATCGACCTGCTGATCGACTTCGACATTTTCCTGCCCACCTGCTTTGTCGGCGACCCCGGCCGCATCCGGCAGGTGCTGACCAACCTGATCGGCAACGCGGTGAAGTTCACCGACCACGGTCAGGTGCTGATCCGCGTCGTCGGTTTCGAGGCCGATCCCGGCCTGCAGGAACTGCACATTTCCATCGAGGATACCGGCATCGGCATCGCCGCCGAACACCTCGACCACATCTTTGGCGAGTTCAACCAGGTCGAAGACCAGTGGAATCGCAAGTTCGAGGGCACTGGTCTCGGCCTCGCCATCACGCAACGGCTGATCGAGCACATGGGCGGCTCGATCTGGGTCGAGTCCGACGCGGGGCAGGGATCGTGCTTCGGTTTCGAACTGGTGCTGCCGGTCGCCGAGGATGCAGGCGCGGACCCGGCGCCGCCGATCGCGCTGCACCGCGCGCTGGTGGTCGATGACCAGTTGACCAACCGCCGCATCCTGCAACGACAACTGGAAACCTACGGACTGGAGGTGGTCACCTGCCGTTCCGGCGCCGAGGCGCTGGCGGCGGTGGCATCAGGCCCGGCGTTCGACGTCGTGCTGACCGATCACAACATGCCCGACATGGACGGTGTGATGCTGGCCCACCGGCTGCGCGACGCCCGGCAAACGGTGCCGATCTTGCTGCTCAGTTCGCACCCCGGCCCGGTGCGGGAGGACGCGCGCGCCCGCGGCGAACTGGCCGCGATCCTGCAAAAGCCGGTGCTGCGCCGCGACCTGTTCCGTTGCCTGCAATCGCTGTCCGCCCCCGCCGCGGCCGCAGTCGGCGCCGCGCGTCCTCCGGCCCCGCCACCGGAACTGCGGGCCATGCGCGTGCTGGCGGCCGAGGACAACCGCACCAACCAGCTGGTGTTCCGCAAGATGACCAAAGACCTCGACATCGACCTTGTCTTTGCCGCCAACGGGCTGGAGGCGCTGGACCTGCACGCAAGTTTCGCGCCCGACCTGATCTTCATGGACATTTCGATGCCCGAGATGGACGGCCGCGCCGCTGCCCGCGCCATTCGTGCCGCCGAGGTCGGCAGCGCGGCGCATGTGCCCATCGTCGCGCTGACCGCCCACGCGATGGAGGGGGATGCCGAGGGTATCCTGGCCGCCGGAATCGACTTCTACCTGACCAAACCGCTGCGCCGCGCCGCGATCACCGAGCGGATCGTGGCGCTTTGCCCCGCGGCCGCGCGCCCGGTTCTGGCGCGGGTCGAGGCCGACACCGAGGCCGCCTGAGCTATCCGCCGCGCAGGAACACGCGGCGGGCGCCGTCCGACAGGTCGGGGGCAAACCGGTAGCCGCCCGCCTCGAAGCTGTCGATGTCGCGCGGGTCGGTCAGCCGGTTTTCCACGATGAACCGCGCCATCGCCCCGCGCGCCTTCTTGGCCCAGAAACTGACGATGCCCTGCTTGCCGTCGCGGTCCTCCAGAAACACCGGCGTGACCACCCGCAACGCCAGCGCGGGACGGGCCGCGGCGGTGAAATACTCGACCGAGGCGCAGTTGATCAGCACGTCTGACCCAACCGCCGCTGCGGCCGCGTTCAGCGCCTCGGCCACGCGGTCGCCCCACCAGTCATAAAGGGTCGCGCCGCGCCCGGTTGCCAGACGGCTGCCCATCTCCAGCCGGTAGGGCTGAATCCGGTCGAGCGGGCGCAACAGCCCGTAAAGCCCCGACAGGATGCGCAGATGGTCTTGCGCCCAGATCAGCGCGTCGCGGCCCAGCGTCTTTGCCTCCAGCCCGGCATAAGTGTCGCCGGCAAAGCCGAAGGCGGCGGGGCGCAGCGATTCAGGCTCTGGCACCGCCGAAAACGCGGCAAATCGGCCGCGGTTCAGCCGGGCCAGCGCCTCGCTGATTCCCATCAGCTTGCGCAAGTCCGCCATGCCAAGCCCGCGCGCATGTTCGGCCAGCGCCACTGCATCGTCGGCGAAGACCGGATCGGTCAGCGGCAGTTCGGGCGTCGGGCCCCAGTCCAGCCGTTTCGCGGGGGAAATGACGACAAGCATCGGTTCTTCCTTCAGGCCTCGTCCAGCACGGCAAGGAAAGCCGCCCCGAAGCGTTCCAGCTTCAGCGACCCCATGCCCTGAACCGCCTCCAGCGCATCGAGGGTTGCGGGGCGCTGTTCGGCGATCTTGCGCAGGGTCGACGTGGTGCAGCTAAGCGGTTTTTCGGTTCCGTCCAGCCCCCGGCGCAGGCGCAGCTCTTCTTCCTGAAGGCGGTCATAGACCGCGCCCGCGTCGCGCCCGGCCAGTCTGCGCCGCTGCGGGTGCTGCGGCTCTGGCACCGCGCCGGTGATCACCGCCAGAAAGGCCGCGCCATAGCTCTCCAGCTTCTTGACGCCAACCCCGGTGATGCCCGCCATCTGGTCCAGCGTCTCCGGTCGCCGCTCGGCCATCTCGATCAGGGTGCGATCGGGGAAAACGATGTAGGCGGGCACCCGCGCCGCCTCGGCCAGCGCGCGCCGCTTGGCCTTCAGCGCCGACAGCAGCGGCGCGTCTTCCTCGCCCACAAGGGTCTTCACCACCGGTCTCGTGTGCGTCTGCACCGTGTCGCGCCGCAGCCGGACGGTGTCTTCCCCGCGCAGGATCGGCCGCGCGGCCTCCGTCATGCGCAGCGCGCCGTGCCGTTCCGCGTCGGGGCGCACTAGATCGCGGCCCATCATCTGGCGAAAGATCGCCTGCCAGACCGGTTTCGTCAGGTCGCGCCCCACGCCGAAGGTGGGCAACTGGTCATGGTTGCGCTGGCGCACCTTGTCGGTCGCGGTCCCGGTCAGGATGTCGATCAGATGCCCGGCGCCAAAGCTTTCGCCGGTGCGCAACATCGCCGACAGCGCCTTGCGCACCGCTTCGGTCGCGTCGAACGTATCGGGCGGCGTATCGCACAGATCGCAGGTGCCGCAGGGGGCCGAGGTTTCGCCGAAATAGCCCAGCAGCACCTGGCGCCGACAGGCCACCGCCTCGGCCAGTCCCAGCAGCGCGTTCAATCGGGCGTGGTCGGCGGCCTTCCGTTCCGGCGGCGCCAGACCCTCGTCGATCTGGCTGCGGCGCAGGCGAATATCCTCGGGGCCGTAGAGCGTCAGCGTTTCGGCGGGGGCGCCGTCACGGCCGGCGCGACCGATTTCCTGATAATAGGACTCGATCGACTTCGGCAGGTCGGCATGGGCGACCCAGCGGATGTCGGGCTTGTCGATGCCCATCCCGAACGCGACGGTCGCCACCACGATCAGCCCGTCTTCCTGCTGAAACCGTGTCTCTGCCAGCCGCCGCGCCTCGGCCTCCATCCCGCCGTGATAGTGCAGCGCCATCATCCCGGCCTCGCGCAGCGCCTGCGCCAGCGTTTCCGTCTTGGCCCGTGTGCCGCAGTAGACGATGCCGGATTGACCCCGCCGGGCGGCCGCAAAATCGAGGATCTGGCGCCGCGGTTCATCCTTGACCGCGAAGGCAAGGTGGATGTTCGGCCGGTCGAAGCCGCGCAGGAAGGTGGCGGGCGCCTGCCCGTCAAACAGCCGCGTGACAATCTCGGCCTGCGTCTCGGCGTCCGCCGTGGCGGTAAATGCGGCCAAAGGCACGTTCAGCGCGCGACGCAACTCGCCGATGCGCAGGTAATCGGGGCGGAAGTCGTGGCCCCACTGGCTGACGCAATGCGCCTCGTCCACCGCGATCAGCCGGGTGTTGATGCGGCGCAACAGCGCGAGTGTGCCGGTGCCCGCAAGCCGCTCCGGCGCCATGTAGAGCAGTTTCATCCGCCCTTCGTCCAGCGCCTGAAACACCTCTTCGGTTTCTTCGTCGGTGTTGCCCGAGGTCAGCGCCCCGGCCTCGACTCCCGCCGCGCGCAGGGCCCGCACCTGATCCCGCATCAGCGCGATCAGCGGCGAGATGACGACCGTCACCCCCTCGCGGCAGAGCGCGGGCAGTTGAAAGCACAGCGACTTGCCGCCGCCGGTCGGCATGATGGCCAGCGTGTTCTGGCCCGCCAGCACCGCCGCAACGATCTCGGCCTGCCCCGGCCGGAAGCCGGGAAAGCCGAAAACCGAGTGCAGAAGCGCCTGGGGGTCGGCCGTCATCAGCCGTAGATGGGGAAGTTGCGCTGCACGACCATCTTCAGCGCGATGATCGCGAAGAACACGACCAGCGGCGCCAGATCGAGCGTGCCGGTATCGGGCAGAATGCGCCGCACCCGCGAGTAGATCGGATTGAGCAGCCGGTTCAGGCCGTCCCAGATCTGGTAGACCAGCGGCTGGCGCAGGTTCAGCACCTGGAAATTGATCAGCCAGCTCATGATGACGTGAACGATCACGACAAAATAAAGCAGGTTGAGCACAAGCATGAGGATGTCGCCGATTGAGCCCATGGGTGGTGGCCTTTCTCTCTGAATCGTTCGCACGGCTACCTTTCCCGGCCGGAAAGGGCAACCGTCTTCCCCGCCAGATGGGGTGCAGGCGGACTGTCGCAAGGTTGTCGCTTGACGTTTTCGCTGCAACGCGGCACGTCCGGCCCCGGCAGAGCCGCCGCAGGAGACGCCGATGTATCCCTTCCTCCGCCTCGCGACGGAACTCTTCCTTTACCGCAAGGCGCCGCCGCTGAAGGTGGGTCAGGCGCATCTGTCGCACCACACCTGCATGCCCTGGGATCTCGATCCCTGGGCCGAGTTGAACAACGGCCGCACCCTGACGCTCTATGATCTTGGCCGGGTGCCCTTCGGCGCGCGGGTCGGGATGCACGGCGTTCTGCGGCGCGAGGGCTGGGGCATGACGGTGGCGGGCGCCACCGTGCGCTACCGCCGCCGGGTGCGGGCCTTCGACCGGATCGAGATGTGCACCCGCTGCATTGGCTGGGATTCGCGCTTTCTTTACATCGAGCAAAGCATGTGGCGGCACGGCGAATGCACCAGCCATGTGCTGATCCGCTCGGCCGTGACCAGCGCGGAAGGCATCGTCGCGCCGGTGCGGATGATCGAGGCGCTGGGTGGCGATCCGGTCAGCCCGGCCCTGCCCGGCTGGGTCGCCGCCTGGATCGAGGCGGACGCCCAACGCCCCTGGCCGCCCGAGCGCGGAGCCGCCCCCGCGGCCTGATCTGCCTTGCACGGCCGAGGCATTCCCTGTCTTATCCCGTTCACCGAAGTGTGAGGGAATCCGATGGCCGACGTGTCCAAGCAGCGCCGCATCTGGGGCTGGTTCTTCTACTTCTGGGCCGGGCAGCCCTATTTCACGCTGCTGCTGACCTTCATCTTCGCGCCCTATGTCACCGATCTGGTCGGCAGCGGCTCGGGCGCGCAGACGATCTGGGGCTACTCCAACACCGCCTTCGGCCTGATCGTGGCGTTTGCCGCGCCGTTCTTGGGCGCCATCGCCGACAAGACCGGGGGGCGCACCCGCTTCATCGCGGTCTTCTCGGTGCTCTACGTGCTGGGCGCCTGGGGCCTGTGGTATGCCGTGCCGGGGCACTTCAGCCTTGCGTTCATCCTGTTCTCCTTCGGCCTTGGCCTGATCGCGACCGAGCTTTCCGCGATCATCGCCAACGCCATGCTGCCGGACCTCGGCGAGCCAGGGGAGCTTGGCCGCATCTCGGGCTCGGCCTGGGGCTTTGGCTATGTCGGCGGCGTCGTCTCGCTGGTCCTGATGCTGTGCTTCTTTGCCGAACAGCACTCTGGCCTGACCCTGATCGGCATCAAGCCGATCTTCGGACTGGACGCCGGGCTGCGCGAGGGCACCCGTGCCGTCGGCCCCTTCACCGCGATCTGGTTCGCGATCTTCATCATCCCGTTCTTCCTGTGGACCCGCGATCCGGTCCGGCCCGGCTCGCCCGGCGTTCTGGCTGCGGCCCGCATGGCCTGGCCCGAGCTGAAGGCGACGCTGGCCGCGCTGCCTTCCAACCGCAACCTGCTCATGTTCCTGATCGCTTCGATGTTCTACCGCGATGCGCTGAACGGGATGTTCATCTTCGGCGGCATCTATGCCTCGGGCGTGCTGGGCTGGTCGGTGGTGAACGTCGGCGTCTTCGGCATCATCGCCGCCGTTTCGGGCGCGATCTTCGCCTGGCTCGGCGGCAAGGCGGATTCGGCCTATGGCCCCAAGGTGGTGATCATCGTCTGCCTGATCGTGCTGACCGGGGTCGCGGTGGCAACGCTGTTGCTGTCGCGCACCTCGGTGCTGGGCATCCCGGTGGCCGAAACCTCCAGCCTGCCCGACATCACGTTTTACATCCTTGGCGCCCTGATCGGCGCCGGAGCAGGCTCGATTCAGGCCGCCAGCCGCACCATGATGGTGCAACTGGCCGACCCCGAGAAGATGACCGAGGCCTTCGGGCTTTACGCGCTGTCCGGGCAGGCGACCTCGTTCATCGCGCCCTTCGCCATCGGCGTGACGACCGCGATCACCGGCAGCCAGCAGGCGGGCATTTCGCCGCTGATCGGGCTGTTCGTGCTGGGGCTGCTGCTCTTGCTCTTCGTGCGCTCGACGCCGCAACGGGCGGCCGCGTGATGCGGGCGGCGGCATGCCTTCTTGCGCTTGCGCTGGCCGTCCCGGCCGGGGCCGAGCCGCTGGCCACCACGCTGTTCGGCGCCGTGACCGCGCCCACCCCCGGCGCGCCCGATCCGGTCGGCAGCTACGCCCGCGGCTGCACGGGCGGCAACGTCGAAATGCCGGAGACCGGGCCGACGTGGCAGATGATGCGGCTGTCGCGCGACCGCAACTGGGGCAACCCGGTGACGGTGCAGTTCCTCCAAGACCTCAGTGCCTATGCCGCCACCCGGCCCGGCTGGGCAGGCCTCTACATCGGCGACATCGGCCAGCCGCGCGGTGGTCCGATGGCCTCGGGCCACGCCAGCCACCAGATCGGGCTGGATGCCGATATCTGGTATCTGCCGCCGAAGTCGGTGACACTCAGCCGTGACGCGCGCGAAACGCTGGGCGCGAATACCGTTCAAACCGCTGACATGACCAAGGTGAACGGCAACTGGACGCCTGAAGACGCCGCGATCCTGCAACACGCCGCCGCCGATCCGCGCGTGGATCGCATCTTCGTTGCCGCCACGGTCAAGCTGGCGCTGTGCAAGACCGCGACTGCGGCCGACACGCCCTGGCTGCAAAAGCTGCGCCCCTGGTATGGCCATGACGACCATTTCCATGTGCGCCTGAAATGCCCGGCGGGCGCCAGCGAATGCCAAAGCCAGACGCCGACGGTGAACGAGATCTCCAGCGGCGGCAGCGGTTGCGACGCCAGCCTGACCTGGTGGGTGACGACCTACCTTGAGGAACTCAGGCACCCGCCGAAGCCGACCAAACCCACCACGCCGCCGAAGCCCAAGCAACGCGGCCCGCGCGAGTTCATCCTCTCCGACCTGCCCGCCAAATGCGCCGACATCCTCGCCGGCCGCTGATCGCGGCGCTTCTTGCGCTCGCCCTGCCGACCGCCGCCCTGCCCAGTCCGAAGGCGGCTTTCGTTGGCACTTACCGCTGGCAGATCGACGACCGCGCCTTCGGCGGCTTTTCCGGGCTGGAACTGTCCGACGACGGCGCGCAGTTCACCGCCCTGTCGGACCGTGGCCATATCACCGCGGGCACGCTGACCCGCGACGCCGCTGGCGCGGTCACCGGTGCGACGGCCGGGCCGCTCCTGACGCTGCTGGGCGAGAACGGCCGACCGCTGCCGCGTGGGAAGGCCGACGGCGAGGGGCTGGCGATTGCGCCCTCGGGCGATGTCTACATCTCGTTCGAAGAGGTTCACCGCGTCCTTGACTATCGCCGCCTCGGCGGCGTGCCAAAGGTGCTGCCCCGTCCCCCCGACTTCGCCCGGATGGAGGCGAACAAGTCGCTGGAAACGCTGGCGATCGACAGCAACGGCTGGCTCTACACCACGCCCGAGCGGGTGCCCGAGACCGGCGGCCTGAAGCTCTACCGCTTTCGCAACGGGCGCTGGGATCAGCCCTTTGCCCTGCCGAAGCTTGGCAGCTTCCTTCCCGTTGGCGCCGATTTCGGCCCCGATGGCCGGTTCTACCTGCTGGAACGGGACTACGCCCTTCTCGGTGGCTTCCGCAGCCGGGTGCGCCGCTTCACCTTCGGCCCGACCGGCGCCGATGGCGGCGAGACGCTGCTGGAAACCGCGCTCGGCACCTTCGACAATCTCGAAGGCATCGCTGTGTGGTCCGACGCGCAGCACCGCATCCGGCTGACGATGGTGTCGGACGACAATTTCAGTCCGTTCCAGATCACCCAGTTCGTCGATTACCGCGTCACGGAATGACTTGATCCGCCCGCGTGCCGGGGGTAAGCGGCGCAGTCCCCAGCCGGGGCCAAGTCTCCGCGACCTTGTCAAAACGGAAACCCGCATGACCCGATCCACCCTCTTTGGCGTTCTCGCCATGGCCACCATCGTCGTGGCCTCCAACATCCTGGTGCAGTTCCTGCTTGGCCAATGGCTGACCTGGGGCGCCTTCACCTATCCGTTCACCTTCCTCGTCACCGATCTGATGAACCGCCTGCACGGCGCCCGCGTTGCGCGCCGCGCGGTCTTGATCGGCTTCGTGGTCGGCATCGGCTGCTCGTTCATCGGCAGCCAGATCACCGGCGCCTTCGGCCCGCTCGTCACCCACCGCGTCGCGCTTGCCTCCGGCACCGCCTTCCTCGTGGGTCAGTTGATGGACATCACCGTCTTCAATCGCCTGCGCCGCCGCGAGTGGTGGCGCGCACCGCTGGCCGCCTCGCTGGTCGGCTCGGCGCTGGATACGATGATCTTCTTCTCGATCGCCTTCGCCGCCGCCCTGGCCTTCCTCGAACCCGCCAACGACGTCGGCTGGGCCAATCAGGCCTTGCCGCTGCTGGGCCTCGGCCCGGTGGTTCCGCTCTGGGTCAGCCTGGGCGCCGCCGACTGGGGCGTGAAGATGACGCTCGCCTTGGTGGCACTGCTCCCCTACCGCGCCGTTGTTTTGCGTCTTGTCGCAAGGGTAGCGTAAAAGCTTTTGACAAACACAAAATCTGTGGCAACCTTCAAGGGAACGCAACCCATCGAAAGGAGGTGATCCAGTGTCTAGAGTGATGTTGGAGAGAGGTGTCGGAACAGTCAGGAGGCGCTTTGCCTGAGGGCAGCCCCGAAGGCAAACACACCCTGATTGGGCCTAGCTCCTAACTGGCCCCATCTCCTTGGATCTCGGAGGGCCGCGCGCAAGCGCGGCCCTTTCCGTTAGCTGTTCACGAGCGAAATGGAGAATGACTTGGAGATGGTTTTCTTCTGCGATCTGCCCGTCTATCGACTTTCAGAGCCTGAGTACGAGAAGTGGCAGGACAATCGGTACAGGCAGGACACCGCTGACCTCCGCTCGGCTGAGGCGCAGGGCTTCACTATTCCTTTGACGACCTACACCTTCTTTCAGGAGAGGCTTCGCGAGAGATATGGGCCGTGGCAATTCAACGAAATTCTTGGATACATTCGTCTCCATTTCTTGGGATCACGGCTACGGGGCCAATATTTTAGCGCAGAGAAGGCAAGAAATCCGGTGTCAAGGCACAAGGTCTTCACTTGCCGGAGTGTGAACCTTTCGTCCGAAATGGGAATCTCAAAGACTGCGAGCAATGAGGAAATCTATGCGACGATCCGCGAGTACATCAAAAATTGCCGCGGTGAACTCCGAGCGGGCCGGGTGATTGATGCGGCGCAACTCATGGCTCTGGGTCCACATGTTGACTGGCGCGGCCTGGTGAACGGCTCCGACTAATACGAAATCCCCTTGCGCGCGGCGCCTCATCCGCTAGCGAGCTCCAACCGTCTTCTTCACGCTTTCCGCCGCCCCCGCCTTCCCCTACCTTCCCCCCATGCTGCAGATCACCGACACCCTCACCCTTGCCGACTGGGAACTGACCGAGAGCTTCATGCGCTCGTCGGGGCCCGGCGGGCAGAACGTGAACAAGGTGGAAACCGCGGTGGAACTGCGGTTCGAGGCGGCGCGCAGCCCGCATCTTTCCCCCTCGGTGAAGGCGCGTCTGAAGCGTCTTGCCGGGCGGCGCTGGACGCTGGACGGCGCCATCGTGCTGCGCGCCGAGGAAACCCGCAGCCAGGAACGCAACCGCGCGCTGGCGCGGGAACGTCTGGTCGAGATGATCCGCGAGGCTCTGGTGCCGCCGAAACCGCGCATCGCCACGCGCCCCACTTTGGGCTCCAAACGTCGCCGCATCGCGGGCAAGGTCGCCCGGGGGCAGGTGAAATCCCTGCGCGCCCGCCCCGAAGAGGAACCCGAATGACCCGCACCGAAGACCTTCTGGCCCGCCGCCGCCGCTTCCTTGGCCCCAACGTGCCGACCTTCTACGATGAACCGGTGGAGATCGTGCGGGGGCAGGGCGTCTGGCTCTGGGATGCCGAAGGCCGTCGTTATCTCGACTGCTACAACAACGTGCCGCATGTCGGGCACTGCCACCCGCAGGTGGTGGAGGCGATCTGCCGTCAGGCCGCCACGCTGAACACCCACACCCGCTACCTGCACGAAGCGATCCTGACCTACGCCGAGCGCCTGACGGCGAAGTTCGACCATGACCTCACCACGCTGATGATGGTCTGCACCGGGTCCGAAGCGAACGACGTGGCGCTGCGGATGGGGCAGGCGATGACCGGCAAGACCGGCATGATCGCGACCGATGCCACCTACCACGGCAACACCGCGCTGGTCAGCCAGCTTTCCACCCGCCGCCCGCCGATCGGGGGCTATGCGCCCAACGTCCGCCTGATGCCCGCGCCCGACCCTATCCGCCACCCCGACGACGGCACCGCCTTCGCGGCCCATGTCACCCGCGCCATCGACGAGCTTCAGGCCAGCGGCCACGGCTTCGCCAGCCTGATCCTCTGCCCCTTCTTCGCCAACGAAGGCTTCCCCGCCCTGTCGCCCGGCTTCCTTGACGAAACCGTCAGGGTCGTCCGCAAGGCGGGCGGCATCCTGATCGCCGACGAAGTGCAGCCGGGCTTTGGCCGCCTTGGCAGCCACTGGTGGGGCCATCAGGCGCTGGGCTTCGCGCCCGACGTCGTCACCATCGGCAAACCGATGGCGAACGGCCACCCGGTCGCCGCCGTGATCGCCCGGCCTGACGTGATGGAGGCGTTCCGCGGCGCCTTCGGCTACTTCAACACCTTCGGCGGCAACCCGGTCAGTTGCGCCGCCGCCCTCGCCACGCTCGACGTGATCGAGGCCGAGGGGCTGGTGGACAACGCCCGCGACGTCGGCGCCCATGCGCTGGCCCGCCTGCGCGCGCTGACCCACCCCCGTATCGCCGATGTGCGCGGGCAGGGCCTGTTCTTCGGCGTCGAATTCACCGAGCCCGGCACGACCATCCCCGCCACCGCCTTCGTGCTGACGCTGGTGGAGGAAATGCGCCGCCGCGGCATCCTGCTCAACAAGATCGGTCCCGGCGGCGGCACCCTGAAGATCCGCCCGCCGATGCCCTTCAGCCGCGAAAATGCGGACCTCCTGGCGGACACGCTGGCCGAGGCCCTCGCCGGGATGCCGGAATGACCACCGCCGAGGCCGCCGAGGCGCTCGCCGCCTGGGGCCCCGGCGCCCCGCCCCGCCTGATCAAGGACCGCGAGAACGCCGTCTACGAGGTCCGTCTGCGCAGCGGTTCCCGCGCCGCCCTCCGCCTCCATCGGCCCGGCTACCAGAGCGCCGAGGCGATCCGCTCGGAACTGGTCTGGACCGAGGGTCTTGCCGACGCGGGCCTGCCCGTGCCGCGCCCGGTCGCCTCGGCGCAGGGCGAGTTGATCCAGATCCTTTCCACCGGGCGAATTGCCTCGGTGGTGGAATGGGTCACGGGCGAGCCCCTTGGCGAGGCATGGACGCCACTGCCCGGCACCGCCGCCCTGCAGGCCGACACCTTCCGCCGCATCGGCGCCCTGCTCGCCCGGCTCCACGCCGCCACCGATGCGCTGAGCCTGCCGCCCGGCTTCACCCGCCCGGCCTGGGACGAAGACGGCCTGCTCGGCGAGACCCCGCTCTGGGGTCGGTTCTGGGAAAACCCGGCCCTGACCGGGCCCGAACGCGGCATCCTCCGCGCGGCCCGGACCGAGGCTCGCGCCCGCCTCGCCACCCTGCGCCCCGCCGCAGACTACGGCCTGATCCACGCCGACCTGATGCGGGAAAACCTGCTGATCGACGGCACCACCATCCGCCTGATCGACTTCGACGATTCCGGCTCCGGCTTCCGCCTCTACGACCTCGGCACGCTGATGCTCCAGAACCTCGACGAACCGGCCTACCCCGACCTGTTCGCCGCCGCCGCCGAAGGCTACGCCAGCCTCCGCCCGCTCGACGCCGCCCGGATCCCGATGTTCGTCATGCTGCGCTGCCTCGCCTCCTGCGGCTGGGCGGTTCCGCGCCTTCCCTCGGGCTCGCCCCGCTTGCGCGACTACGCCATCCGCGCCGTCCGGCAGGCTGAGGGTTTTCTCGAGTCTCTCTGATCTTCTTCCGTTTGAAAATATCCTCGGGGGGCGCGGGGGGCAGACAGCCCCCCGCCGCGACGCTCAGACCACCACCTCCAGCGCGGTCTGCGCGCCCACGCCGAAGACCCGCTTGTAGCGTGCGATCTCGTCGGCCGGGCCCATCGCCTTGTTGGGGTTGTCCGACAGCTTCACCGTCGGCCGCCCGTTCGCCGAAACCGCCTTGCACACCAGGCTGAACGGCGCCAGCGCGTCGCCCGGCACCAGCCCGCGGAAGTCGTTGGTCAGCATCGTGCCCCAGCCAAAGCTGACCTTCACCCGCCCGGCAAAGCGGGCGTGCAATTCCTCGATCTTGGCCACGTCGAGCCCGTCGGAAAAGATCACCAGCTTCTGGCGCGGATCCTCGCCGCGGCTCTTCCACCAGCGGATCGCGATCTCCGCCCCGGTCGCAGGGTCGCCGGAATCGATGCGGATGCCGGTCCAAGTGCTCAGCCAGTCGGGTGCGCGGGTCAGGAAGCCTTCGGTGCCGTAGGTGTCGGGCAGGATGATGCGCAGGTTGCCCTCATGCTCCTCGTGCCAGTCGGCCAGCACCCGGTAGGGGGCCTGCGCCAGTTCGGCGTCGGTCTCGGCCAGCGCGGCGTAGACCATCGGCAATTCATGCGCATTGGTGCCGATCGCCTCGACCTCGCGGTGCATGGCGATCAGGCAGTTGGAGGTGCCGGTGAAGGCCGAGCCCAGCCCTTCCTCCAGGGCCTGCACGCACCAGTCCTGCCACAGAAAGGAATGCCGCCGCCTGGTGCCGAAATCGGCGATCTTCAACCCGTCGATCCGGCGCAGCCGCTCCACCTTCTCCCACAGCTTGGTCATCGCGCGGGCGTAAAGCACCTGCAGTTCGAACCGGCCGAAGCGGTTCAGCACGGCGCGGCTGCGCAGTTCCATCAGCACGGCCAGGGCGGGGATTTCCCACATCATGACCTCGGGCCACTTGCCCTCGAAGGTCAGTTCATACTGCCCGTCGCGCTTTTCGAGGTGATAGGGCGGCAGTTGCAACTGCTCGAACCATTCCATGAAATCGGGGCGGAACATCTGACGTTTGCCGTAGAAGGTGTTGCCGCGCAGGAAGGTGGATTCGCCCCGGCTCAGCCGCAGGGTGCGGATGTGGTCGAGTTGTTCGCGCAGCTCGCCCTCGTCCACCAGGTCCGCCAGCCGGATCGAGGTCGTGCGGTTGATCAGGCTGAAGGTCACGTTGGTGTCCGGCCGGTTGCGGAAGATGGACTGGCACATCAGCAGCTTGTAGAAATCCGTGTCGATCAGGGACCGCACGATCGGGTCGATCTTCCACTTGTGGTTATAGACGCGGGTGGCGATATCGACCATCTCAGGGCTCCATCACGATGCCGGCGTCCAGCATCGTGGCCTTGGCATCCTCCAGCGACCCGTTCAGGTCGATGGCGCGGCAGGCCCCTTCCAGCAGCACGACATCGAAGCCCAGGCGCGCGGCGTCGAGCGCGGAATAGGCCACGCAGAAATCGGTGGCGAGGCCGGCCAGCGTCAGACGGCTGACCCCGCGCGCGCGCAGATAGCCCTCCAGACCGGTGGGCGTGGTGCGGTCGTTCTCGAAGAACGCGGAATAGCTGTCGATCGCGGGCCGGAACCCCTTGCGCAGGATCAGGTCAGCCGGATCGGTGCGCAGATCGGGGTGGAACGCGGCCCCGTCGGTGCCTTGCACGCAATGGGTCGGCCAAAGCACCTGCGGGCCATAGGGCATCCGGGTCTGCGAAAAGGGCACGGCGCCGGGATGGTTGGCGGCGAACGAGGCGTGGTTGGCCGGGTGCCAGTCCTGCGTCAGCACCTTCACGGCGAACTCGTCCATCACCGCGTTGATGCGCGGGATGATCGCGTTGCCATCGGCCACCGCCAGGGCACCGCCGGGGCAGAAATCGTTCTGCACGTCGATCACGATCAGGGCTTCGGTCGCGGGGCGCATGGCGTCCTCCTGTTCTATCTTCCTGTGGGTAAGTGGCGAGGGGGCGTGCGTCAATGCCCCGACGGTTGCACCGGCGCGGCGACGGGATTAATCAGGCCGCCATGCTGATCGTTGCCGCCCTCTACCGTTTCACCCGTTTCGACGACCCCGCCGCGCTGGCCGGGCCGCTGCGCACCGTTTGCGAGGCCTCGGGCGTGAAAGGCACGCTGATCCTGGCACCCGAGGGCATCAACGGCACCATCGCCGGGCTGCGGGCGGGGATCGACGCGGTTCTGGCGCATATCCGCGCGCTGCCGGGCTGTGCCGATATCGCCCCGCGCGAGAGTGCTGCGGCCGAGATGCCGTTCGGCCGCCTGAAGGTGCGGCTGAAACCGGAAATAGTGACCCTGGGCCAGCCCGGCGTGGACCCGCAGACGGGCACCGGGGCCTATGTGACGCCCGCAGCATGGAATGCGCTGATCGCCGCGCCCGATGTGGCGGTGATCGACACCCGCAACGGCTACGAGGTTGCGGTGGGCAGCTTTGCGGGCGCCATCGACCCGGGCACCGCCCGCTTTCGCGACTTTCCGGCCTGGTGGCAGGCGAACCGCGACCGCTTCGCGGGCAAGCGCATCGCGATGTTCTGCACCGGCGGCATCCGTTGCGAGAAGTCGACCAACTACCTGATCGGGCAGGGTGTCGAGGGGGTTTATCACCTCAAGGGCGGCATTCTGGGCTATCTCGACGCCGTGCCGCCGGATCAAAGCCTGTGGCGCGGCACCTGTTTCGTGTTCGACGAACGCGGTGGCCTTGGTCATGGTCTTGTGCCCGAACCGGCGTGACGGCCCGCAGACTTGCCGCGTGACCCCCTCTCGCCTATAAGCCTCGCGACCGCAGCGGCGGGAACGGACAGGGCATGGGCATGGGCGCGACGCCAGAGAAATCAGTGAACTCGGCGCCCCGGTCGATGCGCGAGGCATCATGTCGGCGCTGACCCAGGATCTGACATTACTGGTTGAAGGCACCCAGAACCCGCTTTTGGTCTTTCTCGGCATCGTGCTGTGCAGCTTCGTCCTGGAAGACGCCGCCGCCGTGCTGGCGGCGCTGGCGGTGGCTGGTGGTCACGCCTCCCTCCCGGTCGCGCTGGGCAGCCTGTTCGTCGGCATCGCCGCGGGCGACATGGGGCTGTTTGCCGCGGGCCGGTTCGCCGCCCGCCACCCCTGGGCGCAGCGCTGGATCGCAACCGACCGCGCCAAGGGCATGCAGGAGTGGCTGAACACGCGCCTGATCGCGGCCGTGATCTCGGTCCGGTTCCTGCCGGGGGCGCGTCTTCCCACCTACACCGCCTGCGGATTTCTCGGAATGCCGTTTATCCGCTTTGCCTTGGCGGTGATCGCCGCTACGCTTATATGGACTTCACTGTTGTTCACCTTCGCGCTTGGGGCGGGTAACGTGATCATGACGCATTTCGGACCCTGGCGTTGGCCTGTCGGCATCGCGATGGCAGTCGCGTTCCTCGGCGCAAGCCAATACATCGCGCGCCGTCAGGCACGCCGCATCAGTGGCAAGGACAGCCCCAAATGACCCTGGCCGACCTTGATCCGCGCCTCCGCCTGCGCCGCTGGCTTGACAAAGACCGGCCGGGTGACGCGGCGTTTTCGGCCTTCGAACTGTGGCCCGCGCGGTTCTTCTACATCCCGATGGTGATCCAGTGGGCGGCGCTGGCGCTGCGCTACCGCAGTCTGACGCTGCCGACGCTGGCCAATCCGGGGATGCAGGCGGGCGGTCTGGTGGGCGAATCCAAGTTCGAAATCCTCTCGCAGCTTGGGCGCGAGGGCAACAAATGGGTCGCGCCCTATACGAGCTTCACGGTCGGGAACGCGTCGGGCGCGCCCTCGGCCGATCTGCCGCAGGCGCTGGCCGCACTGGAGACGGCGGGGATCGAGTTTCCCTTCGTCGCCAAGCCCGACATCGGCTGCCGTGGTGCCGGGGTGCGGATCATCCGCACTGTCGCCGATCTTGACCACTACCTGACCAACTTCCCGCGCCGCGAGCGGATCATCTTCCAGCGCCTGATCACCGCCAAAAGCGAGGCGGGCGTGTTCTACATCCGCGCCCCCGGCGAGGCGAAGGGCCGCATCGTCTCGGTCACGCTGAAGCTGTTCCCCGAGGTCGTGGGCGATGGCAGGATGACGCTGGAACAACTGATCCTTGCCGACCCGCGCGCCGGCAAGATCAAGGATATCTACCTCGCCCGCCACGGCGCCCAGAAGGACCGGGTGCTGGACAAGGGCGAGATCTTCCCGCTGGTCTTCACCGGCAACCATTGCCGCGGCGCGATCTTTCAGGACGGCCGGTCCCAGATCACGCCCGAGATGGAGGCGCGCTTCGACGCCATTTCGCAGGGGATGCCGGAATTCTACTTCGGCCGCTTCGACGTGCGCTATGACAGCCTCGACGACCTGCGGGCGGGCCGTAATTTCTGGCTGATCGAGGTCAATGGCGCGGGCAGCGAGGCGACCCATATCTGGGACAAGACCACCAAACTGCGCGACGCCTACGATTTCCTGTTCTTCCAGCAGCGCACGCTGTTTGAATTCGGCGCCGCGAACCGGGCGCGGGGCTTTTCGTCGGTCAATGCCTTCCGGCTGCTGGGGCTGGCGATGAAGCAGGCCCGGCTGGGCCGGGCCTACCTCGAGTCGAGTTGACTCTCAGACGCGCGGCCGCACCGGCGGCATCACATCGTTCGGCATCGGGCAGACGTAGGGCGTTGCCGCCATCCGTTTGGCATGTTCCGCCTGTGCCGCCGCCAGCAGGTCGGCGCGCTCGAACAGGGTCCGTGCCGTCGTCGCCATGATCTTGGCCGCGTGCTCCATGCCCTTCAGCGCCGCAGGGGCCTTGCCCTGCGCCGTCAACTGCCAGGTGTGAAATGGCGTGCCCACCGCGCAGGTCGCCACCCGCGCCTGCACCGTCGGCACCGCCCAACTGACATCGCCGACGTCGGTCGAGCCCTCGGCCCCCATATGCGGGCGGTCGAGCGGCGCCACGCTTTCGGCCAACGCCAGCCCCATATCGGTCGCCATCCCCATGCGGCGGAAGCTGGCCTCGATGTGCTGCGGGGTCAGCGTTGCCTGAATCGCGCGGGCAAAGTCGCGGTCGTCGTCATCGAAGGCCGGGCCGCCCAGCCGGTCGAACGCGGCCTGCATGGTTTCCTCCATTACCCGGTTGCCGGTGATGTTGGACACGCCCGACACCACGCGACGGTCGACCCGGGTTTCGGTCATCAGGCAGGCGCCCTCGGCGATCTTGTCGACCCGCGCCACCAGTTCGCGCAGGCCGGGCAGGTCGCGGGCACGGACCAGTTGCCGCACGGTCGCCCTGGCCTGCACCACGTTCGGCGCCACCCCGCCCGCGTCAAGGTAGGCGTAGTGGATGCGGGCATCGTCGGGCATGTGTTCGCGCATGTAGTTGACGCCGACGTTCATCAGCTCCACCGCATCGAGCGCCGAGCGCCCCAGTTCGGGTGCTGCGGCGGCGTGCGAGGCGCGGCCGTGGAAGGTGTAGTCGATCCGCGTATTGGCCAGCGAGAAGGGCGCATCGACCCCGTTCAGGCTCGCCGGATGCCAGGTGATCGCGGCGGCGACGTCATCGAACAACCCCGCGCGCACCATGAAGGTCTTTGCCGCGCCGCCCTCTTCCGCCGGGCAGCCGTAGTAGCGCACGCGGCCGGGCAGCCCGGTTTCCTTCAGCCAGTCCGCCAAAGCCGCCGCCGCCATCATCGCGGCCGATCCCAGCAGGTTGTGCCCGCAGCCGTGGCCGGGTCCGCCGGTGGGCCGCTCTTCTGCCACGCCGGGCTCCTGCCCCAGTTCCGGCAGCGCGTCGTATTCGCCCAGGATGGCGATCACCGGCCCGCCCTCGCCCCATTCGCCCATCACGGCGGTGGGGATGCCTGCGAGCGTCCGGGTGACCCGCGCACCTTCCGCGCGCAACTGGTCCTCATGCGCGTCGGCCGAGGCGTATTCGGTATAGGCAATCTCGGGCGTGTCGAAGACGCGGTTGGCAAGGTCGCGGTATGCGGCGCGCCGGTCTTCGACCAGATCCCAGATCCTGTCGCTGTTCTTCATGGCAGACTCCCCGGTTGATGGCGGAGAGTGGCGCGGAATGGCGGCAGGTTCCAGACCCCTCAGCCCGCGCCCAGCAGCACCGCGATCTGATAGGTGGCGAAGGCGGTCACATAGGCCAGCGCCAGCATGTAGAAGAAGGTGACCCACATCCACTTCGCGCCGCCCGTCTCGCGCTTGATGACGGCAAGGGTGGAGGCGCATTGCGGCGCGAAAATGTACCAGGCGAGCAGCGACAGCGCGGTGGCCAGGCTCCATTGCTGCGCCAGAACGTGGCCGATCGCCTCGTCGTTGCCGCCCTGGATGGCGTAGACGGTGCCAAGCGCCGCCACCGCCACCTCGCGCGCGGCCATGCCGGGCACCAGCGCGATGCTGATCTGCCAGTTGAAGCCGATCGGGGCCAGCAGCGGCTCGATCACTTTCCCGATCATCGCGGCGAAGCTGTAGAAGATGCCGGGCTCGGTCGCGTTTGCGGGCGGTCTCGGGAAGGTCGCCAGCACCCAGATCACCACCATCATCGAAAAGATCGTGGTGCCGGCCCGCTTCAGGAACACCCGCACCCGCGTCATCAACCCGATGGCGATGCTGTTGAAGCGCGGCATCTTGTAGTCGGGCAGATCGAGCATGAACGGCGGCGTGGGATCCTTGCGCCAGAACAGGAACTTGGCCACGAACGACACGCCCAGCGCCGCCGCGATGCCAGCCACATAAAGGCCGAACATCACGAGGCCCTGAAGGCTGAACACCCCGCCCACCGTCTTTTCCGGAATGAAGGCGCCGATGATCAGGGTGTAAACCGGGATGCGCGCCGAACAGGTCATCAGCGGGGCAACAAGGATCGTCGTCAACCGGTCGCGCCGGTTGTCGATCACGCGCGCCGCCATGATGCCGGGAATCGCGCAGGCAAAGCTGGACAGCAGCGGGATGAAGGCGCGGCCATGCAGCCCTGCGCCGCCCATGATGCGATCCATCAGGAAGGCCGCGCGGGCCATGTAGCCAAGGTCTTCCAACAGGAGGATGAACAGGAACAGGATCAGGATCTGTGGCAGGAACACGATTACGCTGCCCACGCCCGAGATCACGCCATCGACCAGGAAGCTTTGCAACAGCCCGGCTGGCACAATCTCGCGGGTCATCACGCCGACCCAGTCGAAGCCGGCCGAGATCAGGTCCATCACCGGTTGCGCCCAAGTGAAGACGGCCTGGAACATGATGAACAACAGCGCCAGCAGAACCACCAGCCCCGCCACCGGATGCAGCAGCACCGCGTCGATCCGCGTCGTCACGGTGTCGGGCTTGGCCGGATGGTGCACGGCCAGCGCCACCAGCCGGTCCGCCTCGCGCTGCGCCACACGCAGGTCGCCCGCGCTCGGCTCTTGCCAGACGCTTGGGGTGGAAAGCGCGATACCCGCGTCCAGCATCGTGTCGATGCGGGCCCAAAGCGCCTCCATCCCCGCCTTGCGCACTGCGGTCGCGACGACGACGGGCACGCCCAGACCCTGTTCCAGCACATCCGTGTCGATCTCGATCCCGCGCCAGCGGGCGATGTCGATCATGTTCAGCACCAGCAGGATCGGGCGGCCGACCGACTTCAGCTCAATCACCAGTCGCAGGGCGGACCGCATGTTGGTGGCATCGGCGACAGCGATCAGCAGGTCTGGCTTGGGCTCGCCCGCGCGGCGCCCCATCACCACATCGCGGGTGACTTCCTCATCCGGGCTGCGGGCGCGCAGCGAATAGGTGCCCGGCAGGTCGACCACATCGACCCGACGCCCGCCCGGCGTGCGGGCGGTGCCGGTCTTGCGCTCGACGGTGACGCCGGAATAGTTGCCGACCTTCTGGCGGCTGCCGGTCAGCGCGTTGAACAGCGCCGTCTTGCCACAGTTGGGCACCCCCACCAGCGCAAAGCGCGCGGTGGCCACGTCGACGAAATCTTCCATGTCCGTTCCCTAGAAAGCGTGAATTGCCATCGCTTCGCGTCGCCGCAGCGCGACGGTGGAGCCGTTCACCCGGACCGCGATCGGGTCGCGGCCAAAGAAGCCCTCATGCAGGATATGCACCGTGGCCCCTTCCACGAACCCCAGCTCGATCAAGCGGCGCTCGATTTCATGCGGCGACAGGCTCGATGGGGCATCACCCACCACGATGCGCTCGATGCAGCCGCGAAAGCCCTTCGCGCAGAGGCCAAGGGGGGTGGTCTGCCGCGTCACCGGCTCGTCCGTCAAATCCCGCATGATCTGCCCCTATTGGTTCGTCACCGCGTGAGGGCGGCCGACTCTTGGCCATTTCCCTGCGCTCCTGCCTCTTGATAGGAAAAGTCGACTATATTAGTCAAGCATTATCCGAGCCCGAGGATTTCGCGTCTTTTCCACCTCGCAACGGCAGCGGCATGGCAACGCTTGCCCGATCGCGGTCCGCCAGCAAGGCGCCCCGACAAGCCCCGGACCCCGGATCACGCGATCCCGAATCTCCGCCGGGCCGCCAACACACGTTGCACGGCTGTGACGAAGCAAAGCGCCCCGAACACCCAAGCGAGCGGCGCGAAGGCGCTTGGCCAGAGGCAGAGGAGGGCCAGGAACAGGATCGTCTCGGTCCCTTCCAGCAACCCGCCCGAAAAGTAGAGCGATTTCGCGCCGCGCGCCGCGGTGGTCAGGCCTCGCCGCTCGGCCAGGATCGCGTAGCCAAGGAAGGTCGCGCCGTTGACGTAAAAGCTGCACAGCAGGAAGGCGCCGGCCGCGCCATTTCTCGCAGGGTCGGCAAGCACGAAGGCCAGCGGAACCGCGCCGTAGAACAGGAAGTCGGCGCTGATGTCGAGGTAGCCGCCGAAATCCGACGGCCTGCCCGCCCGCGCCACCGCCCCGTCAAGCCCGTCGGCCAGGCGCGAGAGCAGAAGCGGCACCAGCGCCAGCCCCGGATGGCCCAGCGCGATCAGCGCCGCCGCCTGAAGGCCGACGCCCAGACCAGCCAGCGTGACCACATTGGCCTTGAACCCGCGCGCCGCCAGCCCGCGCCCCAGCACCGCCAGGGTCGGGTCGATCACGCGGCGCAGGCTGGCATCCAGCATCGCTCAGCGCAGATGCTTGAGCACGTCGAGCGAGGCGTAACCGTCCGGCACCATTCCGATGGAGCGTTGGTAGGCCCGCACCGCCGCGATGGTGTTCGGCCCGATCATCCCGTCGCTGCCATGTGTGTCGAACCCGGCCGCGGTCAGCTTGCCCTGCATCTCGATGCGCTCGGCGAAGTTGAGCGCCCGGTCATCGCGCGGCCAGTCGGCCACAAGGGCGGGGCCGCCCGCGATCCGATCGGCAAGGATGCCGACGCCAAGCACATAGGCATCGGCGGTGTTGTAGCGCCCGATCACATCAAAGTTGCGAAAGATCAGGAAGGCCGCCCCGCGCGCCCCCGCAGGCAGCAGCACCTCGGCGTTGCCTTGATCCGGCAGGCGGCCGCCCTGCGCGGGTTGCACCCCGAGCGCCGCCCATTGCGCGACCGTCCTCACCACCCGGTGCCCGGTCGCGGCATAGTCGAAACCGCGCGGCAGCGTCACCTCCAGGCCCCAGGGCGCACCCTTCTGCCAGCCCGCGTGCGCCAGATAGGCCGCGGTGGATGCCAGCGCATCGGTCGGGTCGTCCGACCAGATGTCGCGCTTGCCGTCGCCGCGGAAATCGACCGCGAAGGCCAGGTAGGACGACGGGATGAACTGCGTGTGCCCCATCGCCCCGGCCCAGGACCCGGTCATGTCGGCCGGGGCCACATCGCCGTGCTGGATGATCTTCAGCGCGTCGATCAGCTGCCCCTCGAAGAACCGGCCACGCCGCCCCTCGAACGCCAGCGTCGCCAGCGCCGAGATCAGCGGGGTATCGCCGCGATGGCTGCCGTAAGAACTCTCCATGCCCCAGATCGCCACCACGATCTTGCGGTCAACGCCATAGCGCGCCTCGATCTGCGACAAGAGCCCCGCATACTTCCGCAGCGCTTCCTTGCCGTTGGCGATGCGGGTGTCAGAGGTCGCACTGTCGAGGTAGTCCCAGATCGGCTTGGTGAATTCGCTCTGGTTGCGGTCCTTGTCCAGCACGTCCGGCAGCAGGTGGGCGTTCTGGAAGGCCGCGTCGAAGACCTGCGGCCGGATGCCCGCCGCCAGCGCGCGGTGGCGGAAGCCGTCGATCCAGATCTGGAAACTGCGGTTGGCGGGCATCGGCGCGGACTCGGTTGTGGCGGCTTGGGCGGCGCTTGGCACCAGCGCAGGCGATGTGACCAGAACGGCCCCGGCCATGCCGAGTGTCTTGAGGATATGTCGCATGGCCCGCTGCCTCATCTGTCTGCCCGGCCACTGCGGGCCGGTTTGCGTCTGGCCCGAGTGTAGCGCGAATGCCCCCGCGCCGAAAGCGCCGCAGCGGCGATCGGCAGACCCCCGCTAGCGGCGCGTGCGCTGGACCTTGCGCTGCACCTTGGCGGCACGCGCCTTGGCCGGGCCCGGCTTGCGGGCGAACCGCCGCCCCTTGGCCGAGGCCCCGCCCGGCATGGCGCGGTCTTCCACCGCTAGCAGTTCCAGCATCAGCCCGCCGGTGGTCGGCACCGCCTCGGCCAACCGCACGGTGACGCGCTGGCCAAGGCTGAGCGTCAGCCCGGTTTCCGACCCCATCAGGGTCTGTGTCACCGGATCGTAGTGAAAGAACTCGCGCCCCAGCGACCGGATCGGAATCAGCCCGTCCGCCCCGGTCTCTGCCAGCTTCACGAACAGCCCGAACCGGGTCACACCCGAGATGCGGCCGGCGAATTCCGCGCCGATCCGGTCCGACAGGTAGGCGGCAAGGTAACGGTCAGTGGTATCGCGTTCGGCCGCCATGCTGCGGCGTTCGGTGTCGCTGATCTGCTGGGCGGTTTCTTCCAGCATCTCGATGTCTTGCGGCGACAGGCCGTCCTTGCCCCAGCCATGCCCCAGGATCAAGGCGCGGTGCACGATCAGGTCGGCATAGCGGCGGATGGGCGAGGTGAAATGGGCGTAGCTTTTCAGCGCGAGGCCAAAATGGCCGAAGTTCTCGGGGTGGTAATAGGCCTGCGGCATCGAGCGCAGCGTGGTCACGTTCATCAACTCGTCGAAATCGCCACCCGCCGCCTGTGCCAGCAACCGGTTCAGATGCGCGGTCTTCAGCACCTGCCCCTTGGCGAGGGTGAACCCCGAGGCTTCCGCTACCTCGCGCAGCGCGTCGAGCTTTTCGGGGCTCGGCTCCTCATGCACGCGGAACAACAGCGGGCGGCGCAGGCGGGTCAGGTCCTCGGCGGCGGCGACGTTGGCCAGCACCATGAACTCCTCGATCAGCCGGTGCGCATCAAGCCGCTCGCGGAAGGCGACCGAAGCGACCTTGCCATCGTCCGACAGCACGATCCGCCGCTCGGGCAGGTCAAGCTCCAGTGGCTGACGTTCCACGCGCGCCAGTTTCAGCGCCTCGTAGGCGGCGTAAAGCGGCGCGATCACTTCGGGCAGCAGGTCGGCCGTGCGGTCGTTCGGGGTGCCATCCTGTGCCGCCTGTGCTTCCTCGTAGGTCAGCGAGGCGGCCGATTGCATCAGCCCGCGCGTGAAGCGGTGCGACAGCTTGTGGCCGGTCGCGTCGATCTTCATGCGCACCGCAAGGCAGGCCCGCGCCACGCCCTCATGCAGGCTGCACAGGTCGCCCGACAGCCGATCCGGCAGCATCGGCACCACGCGGTCGGGGAAATAGCTGGAGTTTCCACGCTTGCGGGCCTCACGGTCCAGTGCGGAGCCGGGGGTGACGTAATGCGCCACATCGGCGATCGCGACCCAAAGGATATGGCCGCCGGGGTTGCCCGCGTCGTCATCGGCATGGGCGAAAACCGCATCGTCATGGTCGCGTGCGTCCGAGGGGTCGATGGTGACCAGCGGCAGGTGGCGCAGGTCTTCGCGGTCGTCCAGGCCCGCGGGCGCCATCGCGTCGGCCTCGGCAATCACCGCGTCGGGGAAATCGTCGGGGATACCGTGCTGATGGATCGCGATCAGGCTGACCGCTTTCGGCGCCGAGGGGTCGCCCAGCACCTCGGTCACCCGCGCTTGCGGCAGGCCCATCCGCGCGCGGTTGCCGACCTGTTCGGCCTCCACCAGTTCGCCATCCTTGGCGCCATGCGTCGCGTCGGCGGCAACGCTCCAATCCTTGTCGGCGCCCTTGTCGATCGGTGCGATGCGGCCGCCCTCGGTTTCCTTGCGGAAGATGCCGATGATCTTGTGCGGCGCGATGCCGATCTTGCGGATCAGGCGCGCCTCATAGGCGTGATCCTGGCCGGTCACCGGGTTGAGGCGGGCAAGGATACGCTCACCCTCTGCCACCGGGGCGTCAGCCTTGCGCCCCAGGAACAGGATGCGCGGGGCGGGGCCGCGCCCCTCCCACTCCAGCGGTTTGGCGAACTGGTCGCCCTGCGCATCGGCGGGCAGGATCAGCAGCACCGAGACCGGCGGCAGGCTGTCAGGGTCGCGGTAGGTGCGGTGACGGCGTTCCACGGTGCCGTCCTGCTCCAGGTCCTTCAGCAGCCGCTTCAGTTCGATCCGCGCGGGGCTGCCCTTGATGCCGAACGCCCGCGCGATGTCGCGCTTGGCGGCGGCGCCGGGGTTGTCGGCGATCCAGGCAAGAAGGGCGGCTTTTGACGGGAGATGATCCATGTGTCGTCCCTAGCATGGGCCGGGGCAGGCGTCATCGGGAAAAGCCCCCTGTCAGAGCCGCATCACCATGTCGAGATGGGGAATTCCGGCGTCGTCATAGACCGCGCCGACCGGCGTGAAGCCGAGCTTTTCGTAGAAGCCCTGCGCATGGACCTGCGCGCCCAACTTCACCGTTTCGATGCCGCCGCGGGCCCGAAACGTCACTATCCCGGCCCGAATGAGCGCCGCACCAAGGCCGGTGCCCCGGCATTCGGCCAGCACGCAGACGCGGCCGACCTTGCCAATGGTGCCATAGGTCAGCAGCCGGGCGGTGCCGACCGGGCGGCCCGCGTCACTGGCCAGCAGGTGGAGCGCCAGATCGTCCAGATCGTCCACCTCGTCGGCCTCGCTGACGCCCTGTTCCTCGATGAATACGATCCGGCGCAGGGCGCGGCAGGCGGCGACGTCGCGCGTCTCGGCAATGGTCACGGTCATGCGAAATAATCCCGCAGGATCCGGCTGTAGATCGCCTTCAGTTGCACGATCTGTTCCACCGGCACCCGTTCATCGACCTGGTGCATGGTCTTGCCGACCAGCCCGAATTCCACCACCGGGCAATGATCCTTGATGAAGCGCGCATCCGAGGTGCCGCCCGAGGTCGAAAGCGCGGGCTTTACCCCGGTTTCAGCCTGCACAGAGCCTGCAACCAGCCGTGACAATTCGCCCGGCGGGGTCAGGAAGCTTTCACCCGAGATCTGGGCCGTCACCCCGATCGCCGCGCCGGTTTCGGCCTGCACCTTGTCCGCCTCGGCCTTCAGCCAGGCGGTCAGGCTGGCACCGGAATGGGTGTCGTTGAAGCGGATGTTGACGGTTCCCCGGCATTCGGCCGGGATCACGTTCGTGGCGGTATTGCCGGTGTCGATGGTGGTGATCGCCAGCGTCGATGCGTCGAAATGGTCGGTGCCGCTGTCCAGCTCGTGGCTCGCCAGGCGGTCCATCAGCCGCACCATCGCGGTGACCGGGTTCTTCGCCCGGTGCGGATAGGCCGAATGCCCCTGCACCCCTCGCACCGTGAAATGGGCTGTCATGGAGCCTCTTCGGCCGATCTTCATCATCTCGCCCATCAGGGTCGGGCAGGTCGGCTCCCCGACCAGGCAGGCCGTCATCCGCTCGCCCTGCGTGGCCATCCAGTCCAGCAGCGCCACGGTGCCGTCGCGCGCGTCACCCTCTTCGTCGCCGGTGATCGCCAGGATCACGGCGCCGTCAGGCGGCGTCTCGCGCACGAAGTCGATGGCGGCGGCGGCGAAGGCGGCCACACCGGTTTTCATGTCGGTCGCGCCGCGCCCCCAGAGCACGCCGCCCTCGATTTCGCCGCCAAAGGGGTCATGGGTCCAGGCCGCCGCGTCACCGACCGGCACCACGTCGGTGTGGCCGTTGAACCCAAAGCTGCGGTTGGCCCCGCGCTGGCCCCAGCGCGCGTAAAGGTTGGCGATGCCGCCGCGATCGACGCGCCAGGTCTGGAACCCCGCTGCGGTCAGCACACGGTCCAGCAGGGCGATCGCGCCGCCTTCCGCAGGGGTGACGGAGGGGCAGCGGATCAGGTCGGCGCTCAGCGCGACGGGGTCGACGGGGGGCATTCGAGGGCTCCTGCAAGGCTCCGCAAAGGGTTAGCGCCGCCGACCGGGCTTTGCAATTCGGCGCGGACCTGTGGCGGAAGCGTCACCCGGGCGAGGGCCTTGCGGCACCCGTCAGCAAATCCTGTCGCCTTTTGAAAACCTTATGGCTACACATTGGTGTTACCAATCGCCCCGACAGAGGGCAGAACCGGGACGAGGCCCCGGGTGAGCAGATGAAACCGAACGAACGCAATGGCATCGTTGGCCGATGCCTTTTCTTGGGCTGTCGCGAAGGGCGTGTCCCGGCGCTGTCGCACGCGCTTGCGCGGTGGCGGCCATGACCGACTGGATTGCCCTGACCGGCCCGGCCACGGGCGGGCGCGGCGTTGCGCCGGTCCTGCCGGGGCAGGGCCTGATCGACCGTGGCACGCTCTACTTCGACCTTGCGCTCGACCGAAAACAAACGGGCGAGCAGACGTTGATCGACTATGCCGAGCAGCGCGGATGGGCGCGCGGACTATCGCTGCACCTCGATGCCGAGCGGGGTGTGCGCCTGCGACAACGTCAGGGTGGCAGCCACTACGCGCTCGACCTTGCCTGCCGGGTTCCGGCGGACCGGCGGCGGCTGCGCCTGGCCTATGCCTGGGCCGCGCCCGACCGACGCTGCCGCCTGACGCTGGAAACCGCGGCGGGCGAGGCTCTGGCGATGGTGGACGGATTCGGCCCTTTGCCGCTGCCCTCCGAGGATGTTCCCGCGTTGTTTGGCGCTTCGGCTGCGGCCGGGCTGCATCCGTCGGTGCAATGGATGGGCCTTGCCTGCGGGCCGGTGCCGGGGGGCATGGGCGCGGCGCTTGGTGCGGGCAGTTTCGTGCTGACGCCCGCGGGCCCGGTGCGGGCCGACCGGCTCAAGGTGGGCGACAGGATCGTGACGGCCGATCATGGCGCGCTGCCTGTGCGCTGGCTGCGCGCGCAGACGATGCCGGGGTTCGGCAGTCTGACGCCGGTGCGCCTGCGAGCGCCCTACTTCGGGGCGCGCGCCGATCTGGTGGTGGCGCCGAACGCCCATGTGCTGATGCGTGGCGCCGAGGTGGAGTATCTTTTCGGCGAGGACGAGGTGCTGGTGCAGGCCCGCCTGCTGACCGGCGGCAGCCTTGCCATGCCCGAGACCCGGCGCCCGCTGGTCGGCTTTGTCGCGCTCGGGTTCGAGCGGCACGAGGTCATCTTCGTTGATGGCTGCGGGGTGGCCACCGTGCCGCTGGGACCGAAGATGCGGTTGGCGCGGCGGGTGTTGCAGGGCTACGAGGTGGTGCCGCTGCTGGCGATGCGCGACCGGGCCCGCAATCCCGCAGTGGCTTGATTTGCGGCGCGAACCGCCTCACCCTTCGCAGGAACTGCCCGGAGGGAACGATGCGCGTCGCCGAGATGAACTGGTCCATGGTCGAGTCGCGCGCAGCGGTTGATGACCGTCGCGTGCTGCCGATCGGCAGCGTCGAACAACATGCCCGTCTGAGCCTGTGCGCCGACATGATCCTGGCCGAGCGGGTGGCGCTGGAGGCCGCCGAACCGCTGGGGGTGCCGGTGTTTCCGGTGTTGCCCTATGGCCTCGTGGCGGGGTTCGCAGCCTATCCGGGCACCGTCACCTTGCGGCTGTCGACCTATGTCGGGCTGATCGAGGATATGCTCGACAGTCTCTATCGCAGCGGTTTCCGGCGGATTCTGGTGGTCAACAGGCATGGCGGCAACAGCCCGGCGCTGACCGTGATCGGCGAGTGGCTGAATGACCATGCCGGGGAATCGGCCAAGATGCACGACTGGTGGCGGGCGCCGAAGACCTGGGCAAGGGTGCAGGCGATTGATCCGGCCGCCAGTCATGCCTCTTGGATGGAGAATTCTCCCTAGACCCGGCTCGCCGGGGTGGCGCAGCCTGCAGACCCGGCGCCGCGCGTCGACTATGCGGCGCTCGCGCGGGTGGGGGCCAGTGCCAAGCGGGCGCTACAGGGCGAGGGGAACTATGACGGGCTTTACCAGCGCCCGGACTCCGACATGCATGCGATCTGGGCGGTCGCGGTCGAGGAGACGCGGGCCGAGATCGAGGGCGGCTGGTTCTAACCGTTACCGCGCGCCATAGTAGAGGCCGACGACATGTTCGGCCTCTGCGAAGAACAGCCAGCGCGCGGCGAAGGCACCGATCAGGTGCAGCATCACGGCGAAGGCGATGGTGGCGACACTGGCGGGCAGGATCAGCAGCGCCAGCGCGGGAAGGACCGCGGCAAACAGGACCGAGATCACCCGCAGGCGCCCGGCATGCTTGCGCCCGACAAGATGGATCATCTCGCGCATCAGGTAGTTGGTGCCGGTATGCGGCGGCTCGAACAGGCGGACCCTGCCGATCCGGCCAAGGCCGGTTGCGGTTTCCATCGTCGAGCCGCGGGCGGCAAAGCTGCCGTCGCCCAGCGCGTAGCCCGCGACCAGCAGCACGGCAAGGATCGCGCAGAGCGCCACGGCCAGATCGGTCATCCCCGACAGGATCGCCCCGCCAGTGAGCGCGAAGGCGAGGAACAGGGCGGGCGTGGTCCAGTGGTTCCAGCGCGGCACGGTCTTGAGCTGTGCATAGATCATCGAGGTGCAATAGACCGTAATCAGGGCCAGCAACGCGCCCGGAAAGCCGAGCGTGGCCGAGGGGAAGCCCGCGAAGATCGCGCCCAGCGCGACCGGCGCCATGATCAGCAGGGTGATGACCGAGGTCCAGGCCTCGCGCGAAAGCCAACTGGTGCGCCACTGGGTGAAGGCACGCAACGCCCGCTGCGGGTTGCCAAGGTGCAGGGTGGAGGCCATCAGGCCGATCACCGCGAACCCGTAGGCGACGCCGTAGATCAGGAAGGCGTTCAGGCCGGTCGGCGCGATGAAGCCGAAGCCGAGATAGGCGAGGAAGCCCAGCCCGAGGCCGGAAAACACCGAAAAGACAATGACGGAGGGGGCGGGATGCATCAGAACTTCTCCAGCAGGCGGTCAAGCCATCCGGCGATGCCGGTCGCTTCCACATCGGCGATGGCGGTCAATGGCTTCGCGGCGGGACGATCCTTGAGGCGCGGCGGCAGGTATTTGTTGACGGGCTTGGTGCCCAGTTCCGGCATCAGGTCCATCCCCCCGCGCGCGGCCACCATCTGGCTGACATCGCTGTCGGGGTCGCCCAGATCGCCGAAATGGCGGGCGTTGGAGGGGCAGGTGCGCACACAGGCGGGCACCCGGTCAACCTCGGGCAGGTTCTGGTTGTAGATGCGGTCGACACAGAGGGTGCATTTCTTCATCACCCCCGCCGCCTGATCCAGTTCGCGCGCGCCATAGGGGCAGGCCCAGGCGCAAAGACCGCAGCCGATGCAGGCGCTTTCGTTCACCAGCACGATGCCGTCTTCGGCGCGCTTGTAGCTGGCGCCGGTGGGGCAGACGGTGACGCAGGGCGCATCCTCGCAGTGCAGACAGGATTTCGGGAAGTGGATCGTCTGCGCCGGGCCCGCGGGGGGCTGCACCTCGAAGCTGTGGACCCGGTTCAGGAAGGTGCCCGAGGGGTCGGCCCCATAGGCATCCATGTCGGAAAGCGGCACGCCGTAGTTTTCGGTGTTCCAGCCTTTGCAGGACGTCACGCAGGCATGGCAGCCCACGCAGATATCAAGGTCGATGACGAGACCAAGCTTCTTCTTGCCCTTGGGTGGAAGTTCGGTCATTTCTCGCCTCCCCACAGGCGGTTCTTCGGCGCTTTGGGCACCGGCGACTTGATCGGCGGGAAATCCGGCAGGGTCTGTTCCAGCGCATCCACCCGCTCGATCTTCACCCGCAGGTCGAACCAGGCCGCCTGTCCGGTGACGGGGTCGGAGTTTGCCCAGCGCAGACCGTCGCCCTTCGGCGGCAGCAGTTCATGGATCAGGTGGTTCAGCAGGAACCCCTTGGTCGCCTCCGGCGCGTCGGTATCCAGCGCCCAGGCGCCCTTGCGTTTGCCGATCGCGTTCCAGGTCCAGATCGTGTGCTCGTTCAGCCCGGCCATCAGCGCAACTGGCACCGTGATGGCGCCATGCGGCGAGGTGACCCGCGCCCAGTCGCCGTCCTTGAAGCCGTGCTGTGTCCAGATCGCGGTCGGCAGGTAAAGCGGGTTGCGGCCGTGGATCTGGCGCAGCCAGGCGTTCTGCGTGCCCCACGAATGGTACATCGCCATCGGCCGCTGGGTCAGCGCGTGGATCGGGTACTCCGTCGCATCATGGTCACCGAAGGGCGCATACCAGATCGGCAACGGGTCCATCGCCTTCTTCAGTTGCGCGCGCAGGTGGTTCGGCGGCTGGCGGCTGCCGTGGCCCTCGGCAGCCAGCTGGAAGCGGCGCATGGGCTCGGAATAGACACTGAAAAGGTAGGGCAGCGGCTTGTCGTACAGGCCGATGCTGACGGCCCAATCCTGATACCCGGCGTTCCAGGGTTTGAAATATTGCGCCCCGTGCGGGACGTGCTCGACCGCAAAGCCGCCATTCTCGATGTAGCGCTTCATCTGGTCGGGGTTCACCGCGCCACGGCCGAAGGAATCGCCGGTGCCACGGAAACCGGCCAGGGGGCCGACGCCGGGGCGGCGTTCGTGGTTGACGATGTAGTCGCCGTAGTCCTTGTACTTCGGCGTGCCGTCGTCCTTCACCATCCCCGGCAGGTCCAGCCGCGCGCCAAGGTCGAGCATCACCGACTGGAAGCCCCGCACATCCCGATCCGGCTCGATCACCGGCCAGCGGATCGCGTCAGCGGCGGCGTCGGCCTCGCAGATCGGGCGATCCAGCAGGCTGATACAGTCGTGCCGTTCAAGGTAGGTCGTGTCGGGCAGGATCAGGTCGGCGTAGGCGACCATTTCCGAGCTATAGGCATCGGAATAGATGATGCGCGGGATCACATACTCGCCGTCCGGCCCCTTGTCGGTCAGCATCTCGATAACCTGTCGGGTGTTCATCGACGAGTTCCAGGCCATGTTGGCCATGTACAAGAGCAGCGTGTCGATCTTGTAGGGATCGCCCGCGTGGGCGTTCGAGATCACCATGTGCATCAGACCATGCGCGGACAGCGGGTTTTCCCACGAGAATGCCTTGTCGATCCGGGCCGGGCTGCCGTCGTCCTTCAATGCCAGATTCTCGGGCCCGCGCGGATAGCCCAGGTGCGGGCCGTCGAGCGGCGCGCCGGGGGTGACCTTGCAATGCGGCACCGGGTGGGCATCAAAGGGCTTGGGGTAGGGCGGCTTGAAGCGGAAGCCGCCGGGGGTTTCGACCGAACCGATCAGGATCTGCAGCACATGCAGGGCGCGGGCGGTCTGGAAGCCGTTGGAGTGCGCCGAAATGCCGCGCATCGCGTGGAAGCTGACCGGGCGGCCGACCATCGTTTCGTGCCGTTCGCCGCGGAAGTCGGTCCACGGCTGTTTCAGCTCGATCGCCTCGTCGAAGGCGACCCGGGCGATCTCGGCGGCCAGCCCCTTGATGCGCGCGGCAGTAATGCCGACGCGGGCCGCGACCGTTTCGGGTGCATATTCGGGCGACAGATAGCGTTCCGCCATGTGCTGGAACACGGTGCGGTGGCCCTGCCACGTTGCCCCCAGATCGGGGCGCACGCCCTTCTGGTCGAACGGCGCGGGTTGGCCGGTGGTGCGGTCGATGAGCAGCATCTTGCCGTCGGAATCCCGCAGGAGCAGACCCTTTTCCGGCCCCTCGGTGCTGTTCACCAGCCCCGCCGAATTGGTCCACATCGCGAGGTAGTCAAGGTCGACCTTGCCCGCCTTCAGCAGCTCGTGGATGATCGACAGGATCATCAGGCCATCGGCCCCGGGCGTGACGCCGTACCAGTCGTCGGCCACCGCGTTGTAGCCCGACCGGATCGGGTTGACCCCGATCACCTTGGCGCCGCGCGTCTTGATCCTGCCGATCCCCATCTTGATCGGGTTGCTGTCATGGTCCTCGGCGACGCCGAACAGGATGAAAAGCTTGGTGTGATCCCAGTCTGGCTGGCCGAATTCCCAGAAGGCGCCGCCCATCGTGTAGATGCCGCCCGCCGCCATGTTGACCGAGCAGAAGCCGCCATGGGCGGCATAGTTCGGCGTACCGTAGCTTTGCGCCCACCACGAGGTGAAGCTTTGCGACTGGTCGCGGCCGGTGAAGAAGGCGAGCTTTTCCGGCGCGGTTTCGCGCAGCGGTTTCAGCCAGCCGACGGCGGTCTGGAACGCCTCTTCCCACGAGATTTCCTCGAATTCACCTGACCCGCGCGGGCCGACGCGCTTCAGCGGTGACCGCAGGCGCGAGGGCGCGGTGACCTGCATGATGCCGGAAGACCCCTTGGCGCAGAGCACGCCCTTGTTCACCGGGTGGTCGCGGTTGCCCTCGATATAGGCGACCTTGCCGCCTTTCATGTGCACGTTGATTCCGCAACGGCAGGCACACATGTAACAGGTTGTCTTGCGGACCTCGTCGGAGACGTGCGGCGAGGTATCAAGGACGGGCTGGCGGTAGGTCATCGACGGCTCGCTTCTGGTCGCGGTTCAGGATGCTCAGAGGAATATCCTACTGAGCGAGGACATTCTGCGCTATGGTTTGTTCTTCATATGCCAAAACTTTCCAGATTGCGACGGGGCTTTTTTGGGCATGGAGTCGCGTCGCGTGCGCAGCATTCGCGACAGGATCGAGTTCGACCCCAAGCCAGCCCAGCCCCTGCACGATGGCGCCCCGGACCCGGGACGAATGTTCACCGATACCGCCCGTGAAGGCAATTGCATCCAGCCCCCCCATCGCGGCAATGGCCGATCCGGCGTGGCGGACAGCCCAGTAGCAGAAATGACGGATCGCCAAATCGGCCTCTGCCGTTCCCGCCGCCTCCAGCACGTGCATGTCGGAGGCGCCGCCCAGCGCCTTCAGCCCGCTGTCGCGGTTCAACAGGCTCTCCGCCGCCTCAATGCCGTAATCCCGCGCCAGTCGCAGGACGGCCATTCCGTCAATCTCGCCGGTCCGGGTGCCCATCGTCAGCCCGTCGAGCGGCGAATAGCCCATCGAGTTCGCGACCGATTGCCCGTTTCGGATCGCACAGAGCGAGGCACCGTTGCCAAGGTGCAGCGCCAACAGTCTCTGTGGCAGCGGATTTCCGGTCAGATCCGGCAGCCGCGCCACCAACCCGGCGTAGGAAATGCCGTGAAAGCCGTAGCGCCGGATGCCCTTCGCGTCTTCGGCGGCGGGAAGCGCGTAGCGCAACGCCTCTTCGGGGTTGGTGGCGTGAAAAGCGGTGTCGAAGCTGGCATATTGCGGCAGGCCAGGGGCCAGATCGTCGATCGCGCGGATGGCGGAAAGGTTGTGCGGGTTGTGCAGGGGGGCCAACGGGATGCAGGCCGCGATTTCCGCCTCGACCGCGGGCGTCACGCGGCAGGGCGCCAGCAGGTGGCGCCCGCCGTGCACCACCCGGTGCGCGGCGGCGTGCAGGTCTGTGACCGGGTGACCCGCTGCCGCCAGCGCGCCGAGCAGCGCCGCCAGCGCGGCGAGGTGGTCGGGGGCCGAGACCGGAACGGTCTTCGCGCCCACGCGCAGGGCGGAAACACCGCCGATTTCGGTGACGGCGGCGGAGAGGATCGCGACGAGATCCTCGCCGAACAGCACGACCTTGATCGAGGAGGAGCCGGCATTGACGACTAGGATCTTCTTCATCGCGCCCCTACCCCAGTGACCGCAGCAGCCCCAGCACCGATAGCACGGCCAGAAGCCCGATGGCCATCTTGCGAAACCCCTGCGGCGAGGCGGCGAGGAAGTGCCGCCCCCCGGCCCAGAGGCCAAGCGCGATCACCGGCAGTGCCAACACCGCGCTGAGCAGCGTGGCATGGGTGACCAGCCCGGCGCGGGCAAAGAGCGGCAGCGCCAGCAGGTCAATCAGCGTCAGGTAGGCCACCATCGTGGCGCGGAACACCGGCGCGGCGATCGGCTGTGCGGCAAGGAAGGCCGCCACCGGCAACCCGCCGACGGCCGCGCCGTTGCAGATACCCGACAAGAGCCCGACGCCGACCTGCCCGGCCGGGCCGACACGACTGCGGATCGTCCAGCCGGTCAGCAGGATCAGGCAGAACGACAGGATCACCACCGAAATCGCCAAACGGGCCCGATCGAGCCCGATTTCGGCAAGGATAGAGACTGAAAACGGCATGGTGACCGCTGCGCCGACCAGCATCGTGACCACCCGCCGCCAGTCGATCAGCCGCCAGACCCCGCGCGCCTGCACGATGGTCATCGACAGTTCGCACAGGAACATCACCGGGATGAAGGGACGCGGGTCGGTGATCAGACTGGCGCAAGCGATGCTGAGCGCGGAAAAGCCGAAGCCGGAATAGCCGCGCACGAAGGACGCGACCAGAACGGTCGCGGCCAGCGCTGCAAACTGCCACGGCTCCAGGCCCATGCCGTCAGGCGCCTGCCTGCGGCCGCATATCCTCGCGCCGGATGCCCGCAACGGCGACCGGCTTCTTCATCGCGTCACGGCGGAAAGGCTCGCCGAGTTCCTGATTGAGCAGCACTTCGATGAAGGTCGTCTTGCCCGCCATCTGCGCCTTGATCGCGGTGTCGAGCGCCTCTGTCAGTTCATCCATGCTGTGAACCTGCACACCCGCCAGCCCGCAAGACAGCGCGATGCCGGCATAACTGACGTTCGGGTTCAACTCTGTGCCAACGAAGTTGTCGTCGAACCACAGGGTGGTGTTCCGCTTTTCGGCGCCCCACTGGTAGTTGCGGAAGATCACCATCGTGATGGCGGGCCAGTCGCCGCGCCCCACGGTGACCATTTCGTTCATCGAGATGCCGAAGGCGCCATCGCCCGCGAAGCCCACCACCGGCACGTCCGGTTTGCCGATCTTGGCGCCGGTGATCGCCGGAAAGCCGTAGCCGCAGGGGCCAAAGAGACCCGGCGCCAGGTATTTCCGCCCGGCCTCGAAGGTCGGGTAGGCGTTGCCGATGGCGCAATTGTTGCCGATGTCGGACGAGATGATCGCGTCTTTCGGCAAGCTGCGCTGGATCGCCCGCCAAGCCATCCGCGGGCTCATCTTCTCCGGCTCACGGCCGCGCGCCCGCTCGTTCCAGCTGGTGCCGGGGTCGTCGTCCTCATGGTCCATCGAGGACAATTGCTGCGCCCAGGCGGATTTGGTCTGCGCGATCCTCGCCTTCCGCTCGGCCCGCCCGGCATCGCCCGCCGTGGCCGAAAGCTGCGCCAGAAGGCTCTGTGCCACCTTGTTTGCATCGCCGACGATGCCGACGCTGACCGGCTTGGTCAACCCGATCCGATCGGGGTTCAGGTCGACCTGAATGATCGCGGCGCCGTTCGGCCAGTAGTCGATGCCATAGCCCGGCAGGGTCGAGAACGGATTGAGCCGCGTGCCCAACGCCAGCACCACATCGGCCTGCGCGATCAATTCCATCGCCGCCTTGGACCCGTTGTATCCCAGCGGCCCGGCGAACAGCGGATGCGAGCCGGGGAAAGCGTCGTTGTGCTGATAGCCGCAGCAGACCGGCGCATCGAGCCGTTCCGCCAGCCGCATCGAGGCCGGAATCGCCCCCGCCAGCACGACGCCCGCGCCGTTCAGAATCACCGGGAACTTCGCCGCCGACAGCAGCGCCGCCGCCCGCGCGATGGCCTCGGCGCCCCCCTCGGGGCGCTCGAACTCCACCGCCCGGGGCAACTCGATGTCGATCTCCTGCGTCCAGTAATCGCGCGGCACGTTGATCTGCGCCGGGGCGCTCGCCCGCTTTGCCTTCAGGATCACGCGGTTCAGCACCTCGGCGATGCGGGAAGGATCGCGCACCTCTTCCTGATAGGCCACCATGTCCTTGAACAGCGCCATCTGTTCGACTTCCTGAAAGCCGCCCTGCCCGATGGTCTTGTTGGCGGCCTGCGGCGTGACCAGCAGCAGCGGCGTATGGTTCCAGTAGGCGGTCTTCACCGGGGTCACGAAATTGGTGATGCCGGGGCCGTTCTGCGCCACCATCATGCTCATCTTGCCGGTGGCGCGGGTGTAGCCATCGGCCATCATGCCGGCGTTGCACTCATGCGCGCAGTCCCAGAACGTGATGCCGGCGGCCGGAAAAAGGTCGGAGATCGGCATCATGGCCGAGCCGATGATACCGAAGGCATGTTCGATGCCGTGCATCTGAAGGACTTTGACAAAGGCCTCTTCGGTCGTCATGCGCATCGTGATCTCTCCCTGTCGAACGTCGGCCCCTACCCGGTCTAACCCCCGCGGGGCCGGGCCGGTTAGGGCCAGCCGCGATGCCTATCTAGGTCCAGTTGTCGCCAGCGCCTGCGCGATCAGCGCGATCCCCTCGCCGATCCGCCCGTGCGGGATCGAGGAATAGGCCAGCCGGTAGGTGTTGGCGGGCGCCGAAGCGGGGTCGAAAAACAGCCGCCCCGGCTCGATCAGCACGCCATCGCGGCGCAAATCCTGCGACAACAGGGTCGTATCCACCCCCTCCGGCGCGGCCATCCAGAAGCTGGAGCCACCAAAGCCGCCGGGGCCCGCCAACGTCAGCCCCTCGGCGCGGATCGCCTCGTCCATCGCCATCCGCCGCCGCTTGTAGGCCTGCGCCATCCGGTTCAGCAGCGCGTCGTAATGGCCAAGCGACAGGAAATAGGCGACGGTGCGCTGGATATGGCCCGGCGGATGCCGCAGCACGGCGGCGCGCAGCGCGCGGGCCTCGCGGATGAAGTCTTCCGAACCCACGAGGTAGCCAAGCCGCAACCCGGGAAACAGCGATTTGGAGAACGAACCGACGTAGATCACCCGCCCCTCCTCATCGAGCGACTTCAGCGCGGGGGAGGAGGCTTTCAGGAACGACATCTCGAATTCGTAATCGTCTTCGACGATCAGGAAATCCTCGCGCGCCGCCCGTTGCAACAGTTCGATCCGGCGGTTCATCGGCATGGTGGCGTTGGTCGGGCAGTGATGGCTGGCGGTGGTGAAGACCACGTCCACCCCCTCGGGCAGCGCCTCGGGCGGCAACCCGCCCGCGTCGACATCGACGGAAACCGTGTGGCAACTGGTTTGGCCCAGGATGGTGCGCAAGCCGGGGTAACAGGGATTCTCCATCGCCGCGGTGCGCTGAGGCGTCAGCAGCACCTGCGCCGCCAGCCAGAGCGCGTTCTGCGCGCCCAGCGTCAGCAGAATCTCCTGCGGCCGGGCACTGATGCCGCGCCGGGGCAGGATCGCGCGGGCGATGTATTCGATCAGCATCGGATCGTCCTGCTCGTAATAATCCGCTGTCAGCGCCTCGAAATCCCGCTTGCCCAGCGCCCGCAGCGCGCATTGGCGCCAGTTCTGGTGGTCGAACAGTGTCGCATCCGCCTGACCGTAGATGAACGGGAAGGGATAGCTGCGCCAGTCTGTGGGCCGGGTCAGGAACACCTGGGTGGAATGGCGGTTGCCCGTCACCCGTGCCCAGTCCACCGTTTCGCGCCGGGGGATAAGGACCGGCGGAAACGCCGGCTGCCGTGGCGCGCTGTCCGAGACGAAGTAGCCCGACCGCCCGCGCGAGGTCAGATAGTCGCCCGCCACCAGTTCGGTATAGGCCAGCGTCACGGTGATCCGGCTGACGCCCAGATGCGCGGCCAGTTTGCGGCTGGAGGGCAGCCTGTCGCCGGGCCGGAACCGGCCGGTCACGATGCCCTCGGCCACCATCTGCTGGATCTGCTGCTGCAGCGTGCCAAGCGCACCGGGCACCAGGAAGAAGGTCTCGGCCGAGATCGCCATGCTGGACCTATCGGGCTGGAAAACTGGACCGATCGCAGCCTGACCGATCGGCGCCGCGCGGTCAATCCTCGCCAGCGTCTCGCGTCCCCGACCCGCGCCCTGTCGGGGTTTCGGAACATCGGCATACCGAAACTGCACCGATTTCGCACCGATTTCGCACCGACGTGGACACCGAAAACTGCGCCGCTTCTTCTGTTCCCAAGTATCCCGGGGGGACCCGCAGGCGGGGGGCAGCGCCCCCTCTTCCTTACCCGAACACCCGGCCCAGCGCGCCGTCGATGGCATCGGTGATCTGGTCGATATCGTCCGGCGTCGCGATCAGTGCCGGGCTGAGGCAGAGGGTATTGTTGAATCCGGCGATCGACCGGTTGGTGACGCCGATGATCACGCCCTGCCCCATGCAGTCGGCTACCACGGCCTGCGCCAGCTTTTCGGCCACAGGCTCCTTCGTGGTCCGATCCGCCACCAGTTCGGCGCCGCAGAACAGGCCTTTGCCGCGCACGTCGCCGACCACGGCGTGCTTGTCCATCAGCGCGTGCAGGTTGCCCATCAGCCGCGCGCCCATCGCCAGCGTGTTGGCCAGCAGCCCCTCATCCTCGATGATGCGCATGTTTTCCAGCGCGGCGGCAGGGCCCGAGGTGCAGCCGCCGAAGGTGGAAATATCGCGGAAGTAGGATAGCGGGTCGGCGGCATCGTCCTTGAACATCTCGAACACCGCCTCGGTGGTGACGGTGCAGGAGATCGCGGCGTAGCCGGAGGCAACGCCCTTGGCCATCGTCACGAAGTCAGGCTGGATGCCATAGTGCTGATAGCCGAACCACTCGCCGGTGCGCCCGACGCCACAGACGACCTCGTCGATATGGATCAGGATGTTGTGCTTGCGACAGATGTCCTGCACGCGGTCCCAGTATCCTTCCGGCGGGGTGATGACGCCGCCGCCCGCCGTCACCGGCTCAAGGCAGATCGCGCCGATGGTGTCGGCGCCCTCGCGCAGGATGACCTCTTCGATGGCATCGGCGGCGCGTTGGCCGTAGTTCGACCCGTCCCATTGCGCGCGGTATTCGAGGCAGTGCGGCACTTGGATGAAGCCAGGCGTGAACGGGCCATAGAGCGCGTTGCGCTCTGGCTGACCGCCCGCCGAGAGGCAGGTGATGGTGGTGCCGTGGTAGTCACGCTCGCGATACAGGATTTTCGATTTGCGTCCGCCGTGATGGCGCGCCGAAATCTGGCGGACCATCTTGAACACCTTCTCGTTCGCCTCGGAGCCGGAGTTCGAGTAGTAGACCCGGCTCATCCCCGGCATCTTCTCGATCAGGCGCCGGGCAAAGCGGGCGCCGGGAATCGACCCTGCGCTGCCGGCAAAGTAGTTCAGCTTGATCAACTGGTCGCGCACCGCGTTGGCGATGCTTTCGCGACCATAGCCGACGTTGACCGTCCAGACCCCGCCCGACACGGCATCGAGGTGTTCCTTGCCGCGTGCATCCCAGACCCGCATCCCCTTGCCTTCCACCATGATGCGCGGGTCCACCGTTTCGAACGGTTTGTGCTGGATCAGGTGGTGCCAGACATGAGCGCGGTCGGCCGCGATGACGTCGGAAATGTCGTTCTGGTGGAGCGTGCTGTCCATGATGGTCTTCCGTCTGCGGGCGGGTTGCGGGATCGTTGCACATCATCACGCGCGCGCGCCGCCCTGTAGGGCCAGAGCGGTGCCCCCTGTAAGGCCAGAGCGGTGCCTCCCGTCCCGCCGGTCCGCCCGTTTTCGGGCCGGACCGCAACCGGACTGGACCGGTTCCATCATTTGCAACTGGACCTAAACCCATGCGGAACCAGGCTCCACAGTATCGGGACAAGAAATCGAAAAACCGATCCATCAGGGAGGCCGCGCATGAAACGATCCAAACCGACGGGCCTGCTTCCGGGAACCGCGCTGATCGCCGGGGCGCAGAGCGCGCTGGCCGAGGACCGGATCACCATCGCCTGTTTCCTCGAATGGGCGATGCCGTTCGAATATGCCAAGGCGACCGGAGACATGGAAAAGGCGATGGGGGTCAAGATCAACTGGCGCGCCTTCGACACCGGCACCGCGATAAGTGCCGCGATGGCCTCGGCGGGCCAGGATTTGCAGGTCGTCGATGTGGCGGTCAGCTATTCCGGCAACGACAACTGCGTGGTGTCGGACAAGCTGGAGATCACCAAGGACAAAGTGAAGGAACCGGCGGGCAAGAAGATCGCGGTGCCGATCGGGACGGCAGCGAAGGATGACTTCCTCAAGCAGATGGCGCGTTTCGGGGTCGATACCTCGGGGATGCAGATCGTCGACATGGCGTGCGGCTTTGGCGGCGGCTTGCAGCCGATGGAAGAGCACGGCCACGTGCTGATGACCGGGGCCGAGAAGGACGCGATCGGGCTCCGTGTCTACGACGTGATCTCGGCGCCTGCGAAATTCGTCGATGCCAAGCCGGAACTGGTGACGAAGTTCCTGAAGGTGATGCACGCGATGAACGACAAGTGGAACTCGGGTGACGCCGCGCAGGCCGAGATGCTGCCGGTGATCGCCAAGGACGCGGGGATGGACCTGGCCGCGGCGAAGTCGATGCTGGCAGGTTTCAGCTTTCCCAGCCTCGCCGACGATCTGGGCCCGGTCTGGATGGGCGGCGGCGTGGCGACCAATCTGAAGGACGTGGCCGACTTCTTCGTGAAAACCGGCAACGTGCCGAAAGCGCGCGACAGCTATACCGACGCCGTGAACCTCGGGCCGCTAAAGGCTGTTCAGGGCATGTGATCCTCCCGGCCGGGCGGCGCTTCGGTGCCGCCCGGTCCGTCGCGACCAAGGGGGAACCATGTCCGGCTTGTCCATCCAGAACATCTCGATGCGCTTCGACCTGCCCAACCGGGTGTCGGTGCAGGCGCTCAAGAACGTCTCGCTTGAGCTGAAACAGGGCGACTTGCTGTCGGTGCCGGGGCCTTCGGGCTGCGGCAAGACCACGCTCTTGAACATCCTCGCCGGGTTTCTGGCGCCGACCGAGGGCAAGGTGGTGCTCGACGGCAAGTCCGTGCACGGGCCGGGGCGCGACATCGGCCCGGCCTCGTTCAGCGACACGATGAAGGATGCCAGTGGCGCCAGCGCGGACGGCCGCGTCGATGTGACGGTCTACCCCGTGGGGCAGGAGCCGAAGCAGCCCGATGCCGCCCCCGCCACCGGCTTTGCGCCCAACATCGTGGCCGATGTGGCGGCCTGGCGGACGGTGCTGATCCGCAACAAGGGGCCCGAAGGCGCGCAGGTAGTGGCGATCGACGACCAGCCCGTGACGGTGGACACGCCGCTGCGGATGGCGCACGGCAACGTGACGCTGACCTCGCATGGCTCGTTCAACTTCTACCCCGATGCGGGCATGCAGATGGAGCCGATCCGGCTGCCCGCGCCCGAGGCCGTGGTGGCGCGGTTCTTTCAGGTCGCGGCGAACGGCTACCAGAACGTCTCGCTCTGGGATCACGTCTCGGCCTCGCTGATGCGGGTGCTGGCGGGGTTTGTGCCGGGGTCGCTGATCGGCATCCCGCTGGGTTATGCGATGGGGCTGTCGGGCTGGGTCCGGGGCTGGTTCGACCCGATCATGGAGTTCATGTGGCCGGTGCCTCCGCTGGCCCTGATCCCGCTGGTCATCATCCGGTTCGGCATCTGGGAGACCGGCAAGATCGTGCTGCTGTTCCTTGCCGCGCTCTGGATCATGGTGATCGCGGCGCGGGTGGCGATGGGGGTCTGCTGGGGCACCGTGGTGGCGGTGGAACTGGTCGCCGCGCAAAAGGGTGCGGGGATGATGATCATCGTCGCGTCGAAGTTCCAGCTGACCGACCTTGTGGTGATGGGGATCATCCTGATCGGGGTGATCGGCTACGGCATCGACATCCTGATGCGGGTGGCCGAGAAGTATCTGGTGCCGTGGAAAGGCCGCGGCTGAGGGGCTTGGCGGGCGCGGCGCGGGCGGCTAAGGTCAGCCTCCCCTGACCCGAGGCCGCCATGACCCAAGACCCCGCCCGCCGCATTGCGCAACAGATCGCCGCCGAGATCAACGCCCGGCCCGATCAGGTGACGGCGACGGTAGCGCTGCTGGACGGCGGCGCCACGGTGCCCTTCGTCGCGCGCTACCGCAAGGAGGCGACCGGCGGGCTGGACGATACCCAACTGCGCACCCTGGCCGAGCGGCTGGCCTATCTGCGCGAGCTTGAGGCGCGGCGGGGAACGATTCTGGGCTCGATCCGCGATCAGGGCAAGCTGACCCCGGCGCTGGAGGCGCAGGTGGCGGGTGCGGTGACCAAGGCCGAGCTTGAGGATATCTACCTGCCCTACAAGCCCAAGCGGCGGACGCGGGCGATGATCGCGCGGGAAAACGGCCTCGGGCCGCTGGCGGCGGCCATTCTGGCGGATCGGTCGGTGGAGCCTGCCGCTGTTGCGGCAGGGTATCTGAGCGAGGCGGTGCCGGACGTGAAAGCCGCGCTGGACGGCGCGCGCGACATCGTGGCCGAGGGGCTGGCGGAGGACGCCGCGCTGCTGGGACGGTTGCGCGGCCACATGCGCAAGGTGGCGCGGCTGGCGGCGCGCGGGATCGAGGGGAAAGAGGCCGAAGGGGCCAAGTTTCGAGACTATTTCATCCATTCCGAGCCTTGGGCAAGCGTGCCGAGCCACCGCGCGCTGGCCATGCTGCGTGGCCGCAACGATGGCATCCTGAGTGTCGATCTGGAGATCGAGCCCGAGGCCGCGCCGGGCCAGAGCGAGGCCGAACGACTGGTGCGTGGTGCGCTGATGGTGGCGGGCAAGGCGCCGGGCGACCGCTGGCTGGCCGAGGTGGCGGGCTGGACGTGGCGGGTGAAGCTGCGGCTTTCCCTGACGCTCGACCTGATGGGCGAGATGCGCGAAGCCGCCGAGGCCGAGGCGATCCGGGTGTTCGCGCGCAACCTGAAGGATCTGCTGCTGGCGGCCCCGGCAGGCGGCAAGGCGACGATGGGGCTGGACCCCGGCATCCGCACCGGGGTCAAGGTGGCGGTGGTCGATGGCACCGGCAAGCTGGTGGCGACGGCAACCGTTTATCCGTTCCAGCCCAAGAACGATCTGCGTGGCGCGATGGCCGGGATTGCCAGCCTGATCCGCCAGCACAGGGTCGAATTGATCGCCATCGGCAACGGCACGGCGAGCCGCGAAACCGAGAAGATGGTGGCCGACGTGCTGGTCCTGCTGCCCGAGCCGAAGCCTGCCAAGGTGGTGGTGTCGGAGGCGGGCGCCTCGGTCTATTCCGCCTCGGAACTTGGGGCGCAGGAGTTTCCCGACCTGGATGTGTCCTTGCGCGGTGCCGTGTCGATTGCGCGCCGGTTGCAGGATCCGCTGGCGGAACTGGTGAAGATCGAGCCGAAGTCGATCGGCGTCGGCCAGTATCAGCACGACGTCGACCAGCACCATCTGGGCCGCAGCCTGGAAGCAGTGGTGGAGGATGCGGTGAACGCGGTGGGGGTGGACCTGAACACCGCCTCGGCGCCGCTGCTGGCGCGGGTGTCGGGCGTGGGCCCGTCGCTGGCGGGCGCGATCGTGGCGCACCGCGATGCCAACGGGGCGTTCGCGACGCGCAAGGAGCTGCTGAAGGTCGCCCGCCTTGGACCGCGCGCGTTCGAGCAATGCGCGGGGTTTTTGCGGATTCGGGCGGGAACAGAGCCACTTGATGCCTCGGCGGTGCACCCCGAGGCCTACGACCTCGCCCGTCGCATCGTGAAGGCCTGCGGGCGCGATCTGCGTGAGGTGCAGGCGGAACCGGCGAAGCTGCGCGCGCTCGACCCCGCCGCGTTCGCGGATGCCCGCTTCGGCCTGCCCACGGTGAAGGACATCCTGACCGAGCTTGAGAAACCGGGCCGCGACCCGCGCCCGGGGTTTCGCACCGCGAGCTTTGCCGACGGGGTCGAACAGATCGGCGACCTGAAGCCGGGAATGTTGCTGGAAGGCACGGTGACCAACGTCGCAGCCTTCGGCGCCTTCGTGGATATCGGCGTGCATCAGGATGGGCTGGTGCATGTCAGCCAGCTGGCCGACCGCTTTGTGAAAGACCCGCATGAGGTGGTGAAGGCGGGCGACGTGGTGAAGGTGCGCGTGGTCGAGGTGGACGTGGCGCGCAAGCGGATCGGCCTGACGATGCGCAAGCAGGGCGGCGTGCCCGAACCGCGCGACCCGAAGGGGCCGCCGGGCCGGGCGGCGCCGCGTCAACCGGAACCGAAGGCCCCCGAGGCGGGTGGCTTCGGCACCGCGCTGCGCGATGCGATGAACCGGCGCTGAGCCCGGAAAACCCGGACAATTCGAGCAGTTAAACGCCCGTTCACCGCGCTCGGCTATGTCGGGAGGTGGGTAAGGGAATGGGTGGTGTGATGGCCGGGCAGAGCAATGCCGCGCCAGTCATCATCAAACGGAAGAAGATTGTCATCGAAGGCGGCCACCACGGTGGGGCGTGGAAGGTCGCTTATGCCGACTTCGTCACGGCGATGATGACGTTCTTCCTGCTGATGTGGCTGCTGAACGCGACGACAGAAAAGCAACGCAAAGGGATCGCGGACTATTTCAGCCCGAACATCCCGGTGAACCGCGTCTCGGGCGGGGGCGATGGTGCCTTTGGTGGCGACAGCGTGTTTTCCGAACACATGCTGGCGCAGAACGGCACCGGGGCCTCCAGCGTGCGCGCCACGGCGGACCGGCAGGCCGCCGGGCTGACCGGGGTCGACCCCGGTCCGGCGCAACGCAGCGTCGCTGACAGCGCCCAGACTGCGGACGCGCAGGCCAAGGATCCGATGAAGAAGATCGAGGCCACGCTGCTGGGTCGGGGCGGCGAGACCAACGAGATGCGCGACGCGATGCACCACATCGTGACGCGCATCACCGACGAAGGGCTGATCGTGGAAATCTTCGACCTCGACGGCTCGCCGCTTTTCGTGGGCGACACCTCCACGCCCACCGCGATCACGCAGGAGCTTGCCGGGGTGATGTCGGACGTGTTCCGTGTGGTCACCAACCCGGTCGCGGTGAACGGCCATGTGCGCAGCTATCCATTGGTGCTGCGCAACAATCCGGCGTGGGATCTGTCCACGGCGCGCGCGCAGGCGATGCGCGATCTGCTGCAATCGGTCGGGCTGGACCGGCTGCGGATGCAGCGCGTCAGCGGCTTCGCCGACCGTGTGCCCGCGGTCACCAACCCGACCGCGATCCGCAACAACCGTATCGAGGTGATCCTGCTGCGCGACGGGAAATAGGGTCGATTGTCGTTAGGCTGTTCTTAAAGGCGCACTGCCAAGGTGGCATCGACCGCGAGTCGTTGCATCAGAAGGGCGCAGCCAATGACCATTTCCTCCTCTCTCAATGCCGGTGTGGCCGGGCTGAACGTGAATGCGTCGCGACTGTCCTCGATCTCGGACAACATCGCGAATTCGGGCACCTATGGCTACAAGCGGTCGGTGACGGATTTCGAGTCGCTGGTGACCAATGGCACCTCCGGCAGCGGAATCTATTCCGCGGGCGGGGTGCGCGCGGTCACCAGCCGCCTGGTCGGGCAGACCGGATCGCTTGTCACGACCTCGAACGCGCTCGATATCGCGGTGAACGGCCGCGGAATGCTGCCGGTCACTACCGCCGCCGCCGTGGCGAGCGGGGCCGCCACGCTGCCGATGATGATGACCACCACGGGCTCGTTCCACCCCAACAGCTCCGGGGTGCTGGAAACCAGTTCCGGCCTGGCGTTGCTCGGCTGGCCGGCCAATTCCGACGGCAGCATTCCGGCGCTGCCGCGCGACACGATGATGGGGTTGCAGCCGGTCGTCATCAACGTCAACCAGACCGCGGGCGACCCGACCACGAAGGTCACGCTGGGCGCCAACCTGCCCGCGACCGAAACCGCGGCGGGGGCGGATGGCTCCGCGCAGCCGCTGTCGGTCGAATACTTCGGCAACCTCGGCGAATCCGAGACCCTCGGGGTGACCTTCACGCCGACGGTGCCCGCCAGTGGATCGTCGAATGCATGGACGATGACGGTCACCGACTCGGCGCAGGGTGGTGCCACGATCGGGCAATATGCCCTGACATTCGACGGCAGTCGCGGCAGCGGCGGCACGCTCGCCTCGGTCACCACACTGTCGGGTGGCCCCTATGACGCCACCACCGGGGTGATCGGGCTGACGGTCGCGGGCGGCCCGATTGCCATGACGGTCGGCAAGCCGGGCGACACCTCGGGGTTGACGCAACTGTCCAGCAGCTTCGCGCCGACCGCGATCACCAGGGACGGCGCGCCGGTCGGCAACCTGACCTCGACGACGATCGACAAGAACGGGCTCATCACCGCGACCTATGACACCGGCATCACGCGGGTGATCTATCAGGTGCCGCTGGTCGACGTGCCGAACCCCGACGGGCTGACTGCGCTGGACAATCAGGCCTACAAGGTGTCGCCCGACAGCGGGTCGTTCTTCCTCTGGGACGCCGGGAAGGGGCCCACGGGAACCGTGGCGGGTTATGCCCTCGAAGGTTCGACGACCGACATCGCGGGTGAGCTGACCAATCTGATCCAGACCCAGCGCGCCTATTCCTCGAACGCGAAGGTCATCCAGACGGTTGACCAGATGCTGCAGGAAACCACGAACATGAAGCAGTGACCTGAAAGGGACAAAGACCATGAGCCTTTCCGCGGCCATGTCGAACGCGCTTTCGGGCCTGACGGCCAACGCGCGCGCCGTCGACGTGATCTCCTCCAATATCGCCAACGTCCAGACCCCCGGCTACGGACCGCGCCAGATCGAGTTGGGGGCCAACGCGACCAGCGGCGGCGTATCGGTGCTTGGCGTCAGCCGGGCGTCCGATCTGGCGCTGCTCAACGACCAGCGCGCCGCGACGGCCGAGACCGCGGGCACCGCGCGGGTGTCGGATTTCTACAGCCAGCTTGAAACGACAATCGGGTTGCCCGGCGACTCGGGCTCGCTTGGCGACTCGGTGGCCGGGCTCGAGTCCGCGCTGATCCAGGCCGCGGCGGCGCCCGACCAGCAGGCCGGGCTTTCGGCGGCAGTGGACGCGGCAAAATCTCTGGCGGAGCAGATCAACACCATCTCCGACCAGATCGCCACGGCCCGGACGGGTGCCGATGCCGCCATTGCGACCGGCGTTTCGCAGGTCAACACGGCCCTCGCGCAGACCGCGGACCTGAACGCACGCATCCGCGCGCAGACCGTGGCGGGGCAGGATGCTTCGGCCCTGATCGACCAGCGTCAGGCCGTGCTCGACCAGGTGGCGGATGTCCTGCCCTTGCGCCAGGTGGCCCGTGCCGATGGCACCATTGCCGTCTTCACGACCGGCGGGGCCGCCCTGCTTGATGGCGGAACCCCGGCGAAACTCGGGTTCACGGCGGCGCGCCTGGTCACGGCGGGCATGACCACCGGGTCGGGCGCGCTGTCCGGGCTGACGCTGAACGGTCTTGCGGTGCCGCCCGGTGGCGGGCTGCTCGGCAACGGGTCGCTGGCCGCCAACATCCAGATCCGCGACAGTCTTGCCCCGGCGGCGCAAAGCCAGATCGACGCCGTCGCCCGCGACCTGGCCGCCCGTTTCGGCTCTTCCGCCGTGGACCCGACGCTGGCCAGCACCGCCGCAGGCCTTTTCACCGACGCGGGCGCCCCTGTCTCCGAGGCGAACGAGGTGGGCCTTGCCGGGCGGCTTGCCGTCAACCCCGCCGTTGACCCGGCGCAGGGCGGCGCACTATGGCACCTGCGCGACGGCCTCGGCGCCTCGGCGCCGGGCGAGGCCGGAAACGGCACCATCCTGACCGCGATGCAGGGCGCCCTCGGCGCGCTACGGGCACCGCCCGCGGGCGGGTTCGCGACAGGATCGGTCGATGCGGCCGGGCTTGCCACGCAGGTTCTCAGCTCCGTCAGTGCCGCGCGTCTTTCGGCGCAGAACGCGGCCACCTATGCCACGGCCCGATCCTCGGCGCTGACGGCCACAGGCTTGCAGGGGGGCGTCGATACCGACCAGCAGTTGCAACAACTGCTGGTGGTCGAAAAAGCCTATGCCGCAAATGCGAAGGTGATCCAGACCGCCGACACCATGCTGCAATCCCTTCTGGAGGTCTGAAGATGAGCAGCGTTTCCTTTGGCGATCTCGCACAGAGTTTTTTGCTTCAGCGCAGCAACATGGCGATCAAGACCACGCTTCAGACCCTGTCGACCGAAGTCACGACCGGTCTTGCCGCCGATCCGGGCAAGGCGCTCGGCGGCGACTTCACCCAGGTGGGCGGCATCGCTCATGCGCTGACCACGCTTCAGGCCTATGGCCGCGCGGCGATGCAGGCGGCGCTTGCCACCTCAGTCCTGCAGAGCGGACTTGCCACGATCGACGGGCAGGCAACCACGCTTGCCACGTCGCTGCTGACTGTGGGCAGTTCCGGTCAGCCGACAGGTCTGCGGACGGTTGCGACAGCGGCGCGCGGGGCGCTTGACACCGCGTTGTCGGCGCTGAACGTCCGCGTTGGCAGCCGCAGCCTGTTTTCCGGCGCGGCGACCGATCGCCCGGCCGTGGTCTCCACCGATGCCCTGCTCACAAGCCTCGCGCCCGTTGTCGCTGGTCAGACGACGGCCGCGGGCGTTGCCCAGGCGGTGCAGGACTGGTTCGCCTCGCCCTCCGGTTTCGCTGCCGCGGGCTATCTCGGGTCGGTCGACCCAGCGTCGACCACCCCGATCGCGCCCGGCGAAAGCGCCGCGATCTCGGTGACGGCGCTCGACCCGGCGATCACAGCCACGCTCGCGGGGCTAGCCACCGCAGCTCTGATCGGGACCGGTCCGCTTGTCGGCAATGCGCCCGAGCAGGCGGCGCTTGCCGCCCATGCCGGCCAGGCGTTGCTGTCGTCGGCCGATGCTCGGACCGGTCTCGCGGCGCAGGTCGGGGTGGTGCAGGCGCGCATTTCGCAGGCGCAGACCCGCAACGGCAGCGAGACGACCGCACTCCAACTGGCGCAGTCGAAGCTGTTGTCGGTCGATCCCTACGCGACGGCGACCGCCCTGCAATCGACGCAGACCCAGCTTGACACGCTCTACGCGCTCACGGCGCGAATCTCCGGGCTGTCGCTGACGAATTTCCTGAAATGATCCGCGCCCTCCTTCTCGGGGCCGCGCTGGCCCTGGCGGCGCCGGCGGTTCTGGCCGATGCGATCCGGCTCAAGGACCTGGTCGAGTTCGATGGCGTCCGCGGCAACGATCTGGTGGGCTATGGCCTCGTCGTCGGGCTCAACGGCACCGGCGACGGCATGCGGAATTCGCCCTTCACCGCCGAGATCATGACGACCCTCCTCGAACGGCTGGGGATCAACGTCTCGGGCGAGTCGTTTCAGCCCAAGAACGTCGCCGCCGTGTTCGTGACGGCCGCCCTGCCGCCCTTTGCCCGCGTCGGCGGCCAGATCGATATCACCGTTTCGGCGATCGGCGACGCCAAGAGCCTGCTGGGTGGCACGCTGGTGATGACGCCGCTGAATGGGGCCGACGGCAAGATCTACGCCGTCGCGCAGGGCACGATCATCGCCGGCGGCGTCACGGCACAGGGCGCCGCGGCCAGCGTGACGCAAGGCGTGCCCACCGCGGGCACGATTCCCGCCGGCGCGCGGGTCGAACGCGAGGTCGCCTTCGACTTCGCGGGGCTCACCACCGTGCGGCTTGCGCTGCGCACGCCCGATTTCACCACCGCAGGGCGCATCGAGAAGGCGATCAACGCCGACTTCGGTCGCCCGGTCGCCACGATGCTGGATGCCGGAACGGTCGCCGTCGACATTGGCGCGACGCGGATGTCATCGACCGCGCACGTTCTGGGCCGCATCGAGGATCTGACCGTCGATCCGGAACAGCGCGCGCGCGTCGTGGTGGATCAACGTTCGGGCACCATCGTGATCGGGGCCGATGTGCGCATCTCGCGAGTCGCGGTGGCGCAGGGCAACCTGACGCTGCGCATCGAGGAGTCGCCGCAGGTCGTGCAGCCCGACCCGTTCTCTTCCGGCTCGACGATCGTGGTGCCCCATACCAAGGCGACCATCGACCAGGCGCCGGGCAAGGGGCTGGCCGAGGTCGCCGGGGGGGCGACCTTGTCGCAGGTGGTGGCGGGGCTGAATGCGCTTGGCGTCGCCCCGCACGACATGATCGACATCCTGAAAAGCATCAATGCCGCCGGGGCCCTGCACGCGGAGTTCCTGGTGCGCTGACGCGGCGGGGAACGTGGTGTGGCCAGGATCGTCTAGAACCGGGTCGCCTCATCGGCGCCAACGGCGGCAGGACACGCCCCGCCGATCGCCGCGTGATTGTCGACCGGTAGCCGCCACGTCCTGCACGGATGCCTTGCCCAGGCCCCCCAACCCATTGCTCGCGCTTTACATGTAGCTTCTGACCAGCGCCCCCGAGACCAGTGTCCAGCCGTTCGTGACCACGAAGAATGCGAGCTTGAACGGCAGCGAGACCATCGAGGGCGGCACCATCATCATGCCCATGGACATCAGCACCGCGGCAACGACAAGGTCGATGATGAGGAACGGAAGGTAGATCAGGAAACCGATCTCGAAGGCGCGCTGCACCTCACTCAACAGGAAAGAGGGGATCAAGAGCGAGAGCGGCGCATCACGCGCGGCGCCGACCCCGGCGAAATCGGGCCGCAGAGCCCGCAGCATGTCGAAGGTGGCAGCGTCGACCCGGTGGGCCATGAAGTCGCGGAACGGCGCCATGCCCTCGGTGAAGGCGGTCTGCGCGTCCATGTGTCCATCGATCAGGGGCTGGATGGCATGGCTCCAGGAGGCGGTGAAGACCGGTTCCATCACGAAATAGGTCAGGAACAGGGCGAGGCTGATGATCAGCATGTTCGGCGGCGACTGCTGCAGGCCGAGCCCCTGGCGCAGGATCGCCAGCACCGTCACGATGAACGGAAAGCAGGTGATCATGATCGCGAGACCCGGCACCAGGCTGAGCACGGTCACGAGGGCGAAAAGCTCGACCGTGCGGGCGGTCAGCGTGCCGCCGTCGCCGACCGAGAGGGAAAGTTGCTGCGCCGCGGCCGGGTGCGCCAACACGACGAGCAGAACCGCGAGGGCGAAGCGCCGCACCGCTTAAAGCCCGTTGGTCAGATTGGCGACTTCGGTCAGCCGGACCGCGAGTTGGCCCGACTGATCGCCGTCAAGCTCCTGCAACTCGCCACGGGCGATGAGACGGTCGCCGACGTAAAGCTCGACCGGGTCGTCGACGCGCCGGTCGAGCGTGAGCACCGAGTCGCACTGCAGACGCAGCAGGTCGCGCACCAGCGGCCGTGCCTTTCCGACCGAGATCACGATCTCGATCGGAACCTGAGTGAAGGGGTTCATCGCGCCACCCTCCGGGTTGCCGGGTGCGCCGGGTCTGCGATCATCCATGCGTTTGCAACTCCTCTGCGGGATGGAAGAAGCCGAAGACCGCGGCGCGGATCGACTCGGTGATGTGGTCGAGATCGACATGATCCTCGCGATCGCCGAGCCGGAGGTAGACCTGCCCCTCACCCAGCGTCGGCTCTTCGACCAGCCGCACGGGCGGATCGGTATGCCGTCCCAGCAGCGCCTCGATGGCGGGCCGAGCGGCGGGGTTCAGTTCGATCGTCACCGGCGCACCCGCGGCGAGTTCGGCCAGGGGGCGGAGCGCCTCTGCCACCATCGGCGCCAGGTTGGCGCGCGCCGTCTCGGGCAGCACACGCGAAACGAGGGCGACCAGAAACGGCTGGAGCGCGGCCAAAACATGGGCGCGCGCCTCGTGATAGGTGAAGGACAGCGCCTGAAGGTTGCGCGCAAGGTCGGCGCCCACGGCCGAATGTTCATCCTTCTGGGCGGCCGTCGCGTCCTCCCAGCCGGCGGAATAGCCCGCCTCGAAGGAGGCGAGGCGGGCCTCCTCCATCGCGGCGGCCTCGATCACCACGGTTTCAGGGGCTCCGGTGTCCGGTCCGAAGACTTCGAGCCTGAGGCGCCCGCTCATGGTGCCGTCTCCTCGCGGTCTTCGACCCAGCTTCGCAGGATCTCCAGGGTCTCGCCCTGGCGCTCGGCGATCAGCCGACGCAGTCGCGCGACGGGATCGGAGGTTGCCTTTGCCTCGGCCTCGGCCTGCCGCCTCTCGGGCGAGACGATGCTCAGGTTCTCGGGAATGTAGCTGCCGTCGTCGATCTCGCCGGTCAGCACACGGGCGGCATTGTTGGCGCCGGTGGCCCCCGGCTGCGGCAGGGCGGGCAGTGACCGAGTTCCCGACGAGGCAAGGATCGGGCGCACCACGAAGAGTCCGAGGGCCAGCGCGACGAGGGCCAGCACGGCAAGCTGGATCGCCGACATGGGGTCGAGCCCGAGTTGGTTCAAAAGCGAGGGGGCCGCGGCCGTGCCGAGTGGTGCGACCGGCTCGAAGGCGAGCGAACGGATGGTGATCACGTCACCCCGCTTTTCGTCATAGCCGACGGCAGAGGAGACGAGATCATGCAGCGCCGTCAACTCGGCATCGGGGCGCGGCGCCCAGGTTTCCTTGCCCGCGGCATCGACAGTGCGGATCCCGTCGACCAGCACGGCGACCGTCAGCCGCCGGATGCTGCCCGGCCCGCGCTGAATCTCGCGCTGGGTCGAGGACACCTCGTAGTTCGTGCGCTCATGTGTGCTGCTGTCCTGGCTTTGCGCGGTCGATCCGGCCGCGTTTGCCTGCCCGGTGGGAAGGTTGCTGGCCACCGTGACCGCCCCGGCGCCCTTGTCGGTGGAATTGCTGGTGTGGTCTTCGGTGTCGGTGCTGATCGGCACACGACCGGCGGGGTCAAAGGTCTTCTCGACAATCGATTCGCGGTCCGTCACCGGCTCGATCGTGATGGCGACGACGGATTTGCCCGGCCCCACGCGGGCTTCCAGCATCGTCTCGACGTTCCGTTTCAGTATGCCTGCCCGGTCACCCGCCGCCTGGGTGCCGCCCGGATCATCGGTCGGCAGCACTAGACCGCTGACCGAGTCGATGATCGCCACATCGTCCGGCTGCAGCCCTGCAACCGCCGAGGAAACAAGGTATTTCAATGCCTTGGCCTGCTCTGGCGGAAGCCGCCCGCGGGTCGTGGTGACCATCACGCTGGCGGTGGGTTTCAGATCATGCTGAAACGGCTGCGACTGACCCGGCGAGATATAGACGCGGGCGGTGCGGATCAGGGGGCTGGTCACGATGGTGCGCGCCAGTTCGCCTTCCTTCGCGCGCCAGTAGGCGGCGTCGAACATCTGCGCCGTGGTGCCGAAGCCCGAGAGGCTGTCGAGCAGTTCGTACCCTGCGCCGCCGTTCGCGGGCAGACCCTCGGCCGCGAGCGTCATGCGCAGCTGATCGCGCTGCCCGTCGGCCACCCAGATCGAGTCGCCGCGGACCTGATAGGTGACCCCGTGGTGGTCCAGCGACTTGACCACATCGCCCGCCGCCGCGCTTTCCAGCCCGGCGTAGAGCAGCGACATCGACGGTGTGGCGGCCAATCGGGACAGACCGAGGATGGCCCCGAACATCGCCAGCGTCGCCAGCGCCACGATGACGCGGCGCCGGGGATCAAGGGCCGACCAGAGCGATCTCAACTGCTGCAATGTGATTCTCCAAGGCCGCGGACTTCTGCCCTCTGCCGGATCGAGACTTCACCGATTGCGCTTAACAATCGGTTAGTTCCCGCCGGTCTATATCTGGGTGCAGGAATTGGCGGAGGACGGCATGGCAGAGGATGAGGCCCCCGCAGGGGAGGCGCCGAAGAAACGGTCGAAACTGCCGATCCTGCTCGGGCTGGCGCTGATGGCGGTGCTGGGCGGCGTCGGTTTCTATGCGACCTTCAGCGGCCTTCTGGTCGGCCCGCACCATGAGGCGGCAGCCGGGGCCGATCCGGTGCCGGAGTCGACCGCCGGTGTTGCCTTCGTTCCGATCGACCCGCTGGTGATCTCGCTCGATCCGTCCGCGCGGTCGAGCCACCTGCGGTTCTCGGCGCAGCTCGAGGTGGACGAGGCGCACCGTGGCGAGGTCACGACCCTGATGCCGCGCGTACTCGACGTGTTGAACAGCTATCTGCGCGCCGTGGAAGTGTCTGATCTTGAAGATCCTTCGGCGCTGGTGCGGTTGCGGGCGCAGATGCTGCGCCGGGTGCAGATCGTCACCGGCGAAGGGCGCGTGCGCGACCTGCTCGTGACCGAATTCGTGTTGAACTAGGGGGCCGCGATGGCGTTGATTTCGGATTTCCTGATGGCTGCCGGGGCTTTTGGCGCGGCGATTTACTGTATCGTGCTGTCGCGCCGCCTGAGCCGGTTCAATACGCTGGAAAGTGGCATGGGCGGGGCGATCGCGGTGCTGTCGGCGCAGGTCGACGACATGACGCGGGCGCTCGACAAGGCGGGTGGCGCCGCGTCGGCCTCGACCGATTCGCTTGAAAGCCTGACGGCGCGGGCCGAAGAGGTGGCGGGGCGGCTGGAGTTGCTGCTTGCCTCGATGCACGACCTGCCGGACGCCCCCCCCGATGTTCCGCACGAGGATTCCGGGCGACGGCTCCGTTTCGTGCGCCGCCGCGCCAGTCGCCCGGAAGAGGCGGCGGCGGAATGACCCGTCCGCGCAAAGCCGCGTCGCCGTCGCGGCCGCGGACCGCCCGGCGCGGCGTGCTCATGCTCATCGCCATCCTGCTCGCCAGTTCGGGCTTGATCCGACTCGGGCTTGGCGTGCAGGAGGCGCGCGCGCTCGATGTGCCATCAGCCGCGTCGGCCGCGAAACCGGCGGCCTGCCCGACGTCCGGTGCCCCGGTGATGCCGCTCGTCGCCGCCCTCCGGGCGCGCGAGGACCGCGTCGCCGCGCGCGAGGTCGCGATCGAGGACCGCGCGCAGGCCCTGGCCCTGACCGGGCGCGCGGTGGACGACAAGCTGGCGGCGTTGAAAGCGGCGGAGGACAGCCTGTCCGCCAAGCTGACGCTGGCCGACGGCGCGGCAGAGGCCGACGTGGCCCGGCTGACGACCGTCTACGAGACCATGAAGCCGAAGGATGCCGCCGCGGTGTTCCAGCAGATGGCCCCGGACTTCGCCGCCGGGTTTCTGGGCCGCATGAAGCCGGAGGCCGCGGCCCTCATCCTGGCCGGTCTGACGCCCGAGCAGGCCTATACGGTCAGTGTGATCCTGGCCGGGCGAAATGCCGCGGCGCCGAAGAACTGATGCGGGGCGAGGGTTTCTTAACCCCGTTCTGCGAGCGTGACGCCCGGCGCAAGGAAAGGAAGACGGGATGATCGGAATCGTCGGAATCGTCGTCATCTTCGTGATGGTGTTCGGCGGCTTTGCGATGTCGGGCGGAAAGCTCGATGTCATCCTTGAGGCGCTGCCGCACGAACTCATCGTGATCGGCGGGGCGGCCGTCGGGGCGTTCCTGCTGTCGAACGACCTCGGTGCGGCGAAACACTCGCTCAAGGATATGGGCAAGGTGTTCCGGGGCGTGATCTGGAAGCCGGCCGACTACCGCGATCTGCTCTGCCTGCTGTTCGAGTTGATCCGGTTGGCGCGGCAGAATCCGGTCGGACTCGAGGAACATATCGAAAACCCGGCCAACTCGGCGATCTTTGCCCGCTATCCGCGCATCCAGAACGACCGCGAGTCGGTCGAGTTGATCTGCGATACGCTGCGCTCGGCTTCGATGAACTATGACGACCCGCATCAGGTCGAGGAGGTGCTCGACAAGCGGATGGAAACGCGGCTGCACACCGCGCTGCACTCCAGCCATGCCCTGCAGTCGATGGCCGATGCCCTGCCCGCGCTCGGCATCGTGGCGGCCGTGCTGGGCGTGATCAAGACGATGGGCTCGATCGACCAGCCGCCGGAGATTCTCGGCAAGATGATCGGCAGCGCCCTGGTCGGGACGTTCCTGGGGGTCTTTCTCTCCTATGGCATCGTCGGGCCCTGCGGCGCCCGGCTGAAGACGGTGACCGAGGAGGACGCGCATTTCTATCAGCTCATCCGGGAAGTGCTGATCGCCAACCTCTACAATCACCCGACGAACATCTGCATCGAGGTCGGCCGCCAGAACGCGCCAAATCACGTCCGTCCGAGCTTTTCCGATCTCGAGGAGGCGCTCCGGGCCGTGAAGCAGGAAGCAGCATGAAGGGGCTCTTCGCCGCCCTTCTGATCTGCGTCCCGCTCGCCGCCCATGGCGAGACGGTCACCGTGCGCTCCGGCGAGCATGACGGGTTCAGCCGTCTTGTCCTGCCGCTGGAAAAGCCCGCGCCCTGGCAGTTCGGCCGAACGCTCGATGGGTATGAACTGCGGCTCGGGCGGCCCGGCGTCACATTCGATCTGTCCGGGGTCTTCGACCGCATTCCGCGGCTCCGTCTGGCCGATCTCGGCACATCGGCGGAGGGCACGCGGCTGACCCTGCAACTTTCCTGCGCCTGTCACGCCGAGGTTTTCGAGTTCCGCCCCAATATCCTCGTCATCGACATCCGGCCCGGTCCACCTCCGGCGAATTCGCCGTTCGAGCGGCCGCTGGACAGTGCCGACCGGCCGCAGGCCGCGGCCGATACGCCGCCGCCGCCACCACCGCGCCCGCGTGCGCGCCCCTCGCAGGACATGCCGGTCTATGACTGGCGAGCCAATGCGCCCGCTTTGGCGCCCCGGATCGAGGCCGCGGTCGTCGCGGCGCCCGAGGCAGGCCCGTCGTCGGCTCCCGTGCCGCTGCCATCCGCCACTGTCACCCAACCGGCCGACAATGGCTCCGGCCTCGCGCCCGTCGAGGCTCCGGATCCACGTCTGACGGCGGCGCGCACGGAACTCGTCGAGCAACTCGGGCGCGCGGCATCGCAGGGGCTGCTGAGCGCTGATCCGCAAGCCTTTGCACCCGATCTGCCAGCCGAGCCTGCCTCCCCGCCGCCCCCTGCGGCGCCGCCGCCGCAGGCGAATTCCCCCCCGGGGGTCGAGGCCCCCCCCGCGCGTCTTCGCGCCCAGACCGCACTTGATCGCGAGGTGCTGATCGGACGGGCCGCCCCGGTGACGCCTTCCGGCGGGGGTTGCCTGCCCGACTCGCTCTTCGACCTTCGACAATGGGGCGACGACCGGCCGATTCCCTTGCAGATCGAGGCCGGGCGGGCGGCCCTCGTTGGTGAATTCGATCGACCCTCGGTCGCGGGCGTCGGCGCCCTGATGCGGCTCTATCTCTACCTCGGTTTCGGTGCCGAGGCGCGTGCCCTTCCCGGCGGGATGCGGGTCGAGGTGCCCGACGGCGATGTGCTCGCCACATTGGGCGACATCATGGACGAGGGGCAGGCACGCCACCCGGGCCGCCTTGCGGGGCAAACCGGATGCAGCGGCGCGGTCGCGCTCTGGTCGGTGCTCGCGGACCCCGTGATCGCACCGGGCGAGTTGGTGGATGTCGGTGCCGTCGTGCGCAGCTTTTCCGCCCTTCCGCTATCGCTGCGGCGGTTGCTCGGCCCCGGCCTTTCGGGTCGGTTCCTGGATCATGGCGACCTTTCCACCGCACGGGCGATCCGCGACGCGATCACCCGAGCCCCCGGCGTGGCCGGGCAGGCCGTCGATCTTCTGGGCGCACGGATCGACCTCGCCGACGGCAAGACAGCCCCGGCGGTGGCGACGATCCGCCGGGTCGCCGCCACCGATGGCCCGATGTCGCCCGATGCGCTCGTGATGCTGGTCGAGGCGCAGATTGCAAACGGAGGCAGCGTCGATTCCGCCACGATCGACTCGATTGCGGCGCTTGCCCATCAGTTTCGCGGGACCGTCACCGGGCGGAGCCTCGCGCGTGCCCATCTTCTGGCGCTGGGCCTCTCGGGTGACTTCGACGGCGCCTTCCGCGACCTCGCCACGCTACGCGCAACGCCCGATGCCGGTGCGACCGGGGCCGATACACTCTGGGCGCTTCTTGCCGAGCGCGGCAGTGACGAGGCCGTTCTGCGCCAGGGTCTGACTCTGCGCGATGCCCCCGAAGCGGTGCGCAAGACCGATGTGACGCTGGCGAGGCGACTCATCGACCTGGGTTTTCCGGGGGAAGGTCTGGCCTGGCTGGCACCGCTCGCGCCCCCGACCGACCCCGAACGCGTCCTGGCGGCGCGGGCCCGGCTTGCGCTGGGCGACGCGACGGCGGCGACGCAGGTGCTGGACGGCGTTGCCGGAGCCGACGCGGCCGCCCTGCGGGCGGCGGCAGCGGCAGCGGGCGGCGATCATTCCGCAGCCGAGGCCACATATCTTGCCGCCGGTGCCACCTCGGACGCCGGGAACGAAGCCTGGCGGGCGGGTGACTGGCCGACCGTGCGGGCGATCGGCCGCGCCGAACAACAAGCCGCGGTGGACGTCGTGGTGGCCGCGCCGGGCCCGCCCACCCCGTCAGGGTCACCCGGCACCACCTCAGACGGCCCGGTGAATAGTGCGGGCCCGCCGCCGGTCGTCGGCCCGCTGGCGCAGGCCCGCGCCCTCGTCGAGGGCAGCGTGAAGGCCCGCCGCGTTCTGGAGGCGCTGCTCGCTTCGACCGAAGTGCCGTCGGCCTCCGCGCCCTGAGCGGCGCTTACCGAATCGCAAGGAAGTCCCGCTAGCGTCGGGGCCTTGCCGCCGGAAGCGCGGCCCAGACAGGTGAAACCGTCGATGCCCATGTTCCACGCCCCTGCGCCGCTCCGCCCCGTTCCGTCGCGCCGGGGACGCCGCGGCGGGCGCAACACGCGGCGCGCAGCAATCGGTTTCGTGGTCTTGCTGGCCACCGGGGCAGAGGCTGTGGCCGGGGCAGACACCGCCGCGCTGTGCGAACAGGCGGCCCGGGATGCGGCCACCACCACCGGGGTTCCGGTCTCGGTGCTGCGCGCAGTCACGCTGACCGAAACCGGGCGTCGGCGGGACGGGCAGACCCGCCCCTGGCCTTGGAGCGTGAACATGGAGGGCGAGGGCCACTGGTTCGACTCCGCCGCCGCCGCCGAAGCCTATGCCCAGTCGCAAGCCGATGCCGGTGCACGCAGCTTCGACATCGGCTGCTTTCAGATCAACTACCGCTGGCACGGCACCGCGTTTCCCTCGATCGCCGCGATGTTCGAGCCTGAGGCCAACGCCCTCTACGCCGCCCGCTTCCTGAAGGAACTCTATGCCGAAACCGGCGACTGGAGCCTCGCCGCCGGGGCCTACCATTCCCGCACGCCCGATCTGGCGGTGGCCTACCGGGCGCGCTTTGATGCCTTCCGCACCGCTTTCCTCGCGGGGGACAGTGCCCCCGGACCGCAGCGACCGCCTGACCCGACGGCCACGGCGGCTACGGCGGCCATTTCGCCGGTCCAACGAGTCGATTACCCGCTGCTGCGGACCGGGGGGGAAACGGTGATGGGCTCGCTTGTGCCGCTCGCGCAGGGCGCGATCGGCCTTCCGATCATCCCGCAGGGATGAGCCATGACCTCCTTTTCCCTCACCCTTCGCGACGTGTTCCGCCCGACGATCCTGCTCGCGTTCGCGCTGATGGCGGTGATCGTGATGATGGTCCTGCCGGTGCCCGCCTGGATTCTCGACATCGGCCTTGCGGCTTCCTTCGCGATCGCCATCCTGATGTTCACCATCACGCTGTTCATCGAGCGCCCGCTCGACTTTTCGGCCTTTCCGACCATCCTGCTCGCCTCGCTGATGCTGCGGCTTTCGCTCAACGTGTCATCGACCAAGCTCATCATCGGACAGGGGCACACCGGGACCGCGGCGGCCGGACACGTGATCGAGGGTTTCGCGAACTTCATCATGGGCGGCAGCGTGCTGCAGGGCGTGGTGGTGTTCTGCGTCCTGCTGATCGTCAACTTCATCGTCATTACCAAGGGCGCGGGCCGGATGGCCGAGGTCGGCGCCCGCTTCGCGCTCGACGCGATGCCGGGCAAGCAGCTTGCGATCGACGCCGACATGGCGGCCGGCGCCATTGACCATGCCGAGGCCCGGCGGCGGCGCGAGCGGGAACAGGCCGAGACCACCTTCTTCGGTTCGCTCGACGGGGTATCGAAATTCGTCAAGGGCGATGCTGTCGCCGGGCTGATGATCACGATGCTGAACATCGTGGTCGGGCTGATCATCGGCGTCGTCGTGCACGGGATGCCGGTCGGCCGCGCGTTCGAGACCTACGCGATCCTGACCGTCGGTGACGGGCTGGTGAGCCAGATTCCGGCGGTGATCATCTCGATCGCCTCGGCGCTGCTTCTCGCGCGCGGTGGGGCCATCGGGGCGACCGACCTTGCGTTGTTCGGCCAGTTGGGGCGCCATCCAGCCGCGCTGGCCACGGTGGCGGTGCTGATGCTTCTGTTCGCGCTGGTGCCGGGGCTGCCGTTTCTTCCGTTCATCGCCGGCGCGGGCGGGCTTGGCTTTGCCGCCTGGGTCGGCCAGCGGCGCGCGCTTGCGGCCGCGGCCGCACCCGAGCCCGCCCCGGCGACCCCCGCGCGCAAGCCACTTGGCGACGTGCTGGACCTCGACGATATCCATGTCGAATTCGCCCCCGATCTCGTGCCGATGGTGCTGGACCCCGCAACCGGCCTTGACGCCCGGATCGCCAACTTGCGCACCCATATCGCCGCCTCCTTCGGCGTGGTTCTGCCGGAGATCCGTCTGACCGATGACGCGACGCTGCCGCCCGGCGGCTATCGCATCCGCCTGCATGGGGTGGAGCGGGCGCATGACCGGTTGCGACCCGACAAGGTCCTGGCGCTGCTGTCCGAAACCGCCGAAGACGTGCCGCAGGGCGAGGACGTGCGCGAGCCTGTCTATGGCGCCCCGGCGCGCTGGGTGGCGCCCGACCTGCAGGAAGATGCGGCGCTGTCCGGCATCACCGTGGTGACCCCGACCGAGGTGCTGGCCACCCATCTGCTTGAGGTGATCAAGGCCAACCTGGCCCAGATTCTGACCCTGAAGGGGCTCCGGCGCCTGCTGGACGAGTTCACCAACCTGACGAACCGGACCCGCGCCGAGGCCAACCGCAAGCTGCTCGACGATCTGGTGCCCGACAAGGTGCCGGTCGATCTGCTGTTGTCGGTGCTCAAGCTGCTGGTGGACGAGCGGGTTTCGATCCGCAACTTGCCGCTGATCCTCGAAGCCATCGCCGAGGTGCGTGGCACGCTGCCCTCGCCCGAAGCCGTGTGCGAGCATGTCCGCCAGCGGCTCGGTTTCCAGCTTGTCGCCGAGATGCGGCGCGCGGACGGCACCATCCCGCTGCTGCAACTCGCGCCCGAGTGGGAGCAGGCCTTCGCCACCCACCAGATCGACGGCGATCGCGGCGGGGGCGACGTGGCTCTGCCGCCGGACCTCTTCAACCGGCTGGCGGGTGCCCTGGCCGAGCGGCTCGCCCGGATCGGTGAGGGCGGAACCTTCCCTGCCGTGGTCACCTCGACGCGTCGCCGCCGCTTCCTGCGCACGGTGCTGCGGGCCAAGGGCCTGACCGCCCCCGTCCTGTCGTTCGAAGAGATCGGGCTGGAGGCGCGGCCCGCCCTCGTCGGCACGGTACCGGCATGACCCTGGCACTGGATGCGCTGAGTGCCGCGATGCAGGGCTGGTTCCTTTCTGCGGTCCTGGTCTTCATGCGGGTCGGTGCGGCGGCGGCCCTGCTGCCGGGGTTCGGCGAGCAAGTGCTGCCCGCTCGAGTCAAGCTTGCCGCCACTCTGGCCCTGACTGCCGTCGTCGCGCCCGCCGTGCAACTGCACATCGAGGTCAGTGGCCCAGTCGGGCTCCTGTTGCCGATGGTGGCCGAAACGGTCGCGGGCCTCGCCATCGGCTTTGGCGCGCGGCTCTTCATCCTTGCGTTGCAGATCGGCGGCACCATCGCCGCGCAGGCCACCTCGCTGTCGCAGATGGCGGGCGGCACCGGGCCGGAGCCGCAACCCGCCATCGGCGAAATCCTGACCATCGCCGGGCTTGCCCTGGCGGTGGCGGCGCGTCTGCACGTGCGGGTCGCGGCGCTCCTGATCCTGTCCTATGATGTGTTGCCGCCCGGCCAGTTTCCCGCCGCCGCGGACCTGTCGCGCTGGGGCCTTGCGCAGATTGCCTCGGGTTTCGCCCTCGCGTTCACGCTTGCGGCGCCCTTCGTCGCGGCGGCCCTCGTCTACAACCTCGCGCTGGGCTTTCTCAGTCGCGCCATGCCGCAGCTCATGGTGACGCTGGTCGGCGCACCCGCGATGACTTTCGGGGCGCTGGCGCTTCTCGCCATCGTGGCACCGCCGGGAGTCGCGCTCTGGCTTCATGCCTTCCAGGGCTTTGTCGCGGCTCCCTTCGGGACGGTGCCATGAGCGACAGCGCGGAGGAAAAACCGCACGACCCGACCCAAAAGCGGCTCGACGACGCGCGCGGGCGAGGCGAGGTGCCGCGGTCGTCAGATCTCTCGGTCGCCGCCGCGTATGGCGGGCTGCTCCTTGTCTTCACCGGTTTCGGCGCCGGGCTGATCGGCCGGATCGCGGAAACCTGCGCCACCATCCTTGGCGAGGCCGACCGCATCGAACCGGGGGCGGTCATCGGACTGCTCGGGCGCGCCCTGCTTCCGGCGGTGGCGCCGCTCCTGCTTGCCCCCGCGGCGCTGGTTCTCGTCGGCTTGCTGGCGCAGCGTGGCATTGTCTTCACGCCCTCCAAGCTGATGCCGAAGCTGTCGCGCGTCTCGCCGCTGGCCACCGCGGCGCACAAGTTCGGGCGGGGCGGGCTGTTCGAGTTCGCCAAGAGCGTGGCCAAGCTTGTCGCCGTTTCGGCGGCACTTTATGCGGTTCTTGCCGAATCGATGCCCAAGATACTGGGGCTGATCGCCCTCTCGCCGGCGATTGCCCTGCAGATTCAGTTGCAGATCACGCTGCGGTTTCTCGCCGTCGTGGTCGCGGTTTCGGCCGTAATCGGGGCGCTCGACTACCTCTGGCAGCGCGCCGAGCACCTGCGCAAGCTGCGCATGTCGCGCCAGGACATGATCGACGAAATGAAGGACTCCGAAGGGGATCCGCATGTCAAGCAGCAGCGGCGGCGGCGTGGCGCCGCGATCGCGATGAACCAGATGATCGCCGATGTCGCGCGCGCCGACGTGGTGATCGTCAACCCGACGCATTACGCCGTCGCCCTGAAGTGGAGCCGCGCCGCGCACCGCGCGCCGGTCTGCGTCGCGAAGGGAACCGACGAGGTTGCGGCCCGCATCCGGGCCGCGGCGGCCGGGGCGGGCGTGCCGGTGCACAGCGACCCGCCCACTGCCCGCGCGCTGCATGCGGATGTGGAGATCGGCGCCGAGGTGCGTCCGGCGCACTATCAGGCCGTTGCCGCGGCGATCCGGTTCTCCGAAAAGATGCGCGCCAAGGCGCGGCGGGGGTGGCGCTGATGGCCGACGCCAAGGGTTTGCCCGGCCTCTCGACCCTCGCGGGCCTGATCCTCGATGCGCGGCTGGCCAACCTGCGGCAGGCCGCCGCGGCGCGCGATGCCTCGCTCGCGGCGCTCGCCGCCCTGTCGCGCGCCCCGGCCGCGGCCGCGGAGACCGACCTTTCGCCCCTGGTGCTGGCCCGAGCTGCCATCGCGTACGAGTCCTGGGCGGATGCGCGGCGGGCCGAGATCAACCCGCGTCTTGCCCGGCAGACAGCCGCCTGGCTGGAGTTGCAGGCCGCGGCCCGCATCGCCTTCGGACGGGCCGAGGCGCTCCGCGCGCTCGTCCGTGCCGCTCCGCGGCGCTGATCCGGTCAGGCGTCCTGCCGAACGATATCGACGATCAGCACGTCGGTCACCAGTGACCCCATCACTTTCACGGCGACTTCCAGCAGCGCGTCGCGCAGAAGCTGCATCTTGTCGCCCTCGGTGAAATTGCCGCTGAACCCGCCCGAATTGGCGTGATCGAAGAGCACCTGCAGGAAGGCGTCGCGCAGCTTCGGTTCGGCCGCATAGACCTTTGCGCCGGTGCCCGTGGCGACCTGCAGGCTGAGCGACAGGATGACCAGCGAGACCACCCGCCCGGATTTCACGATCGGCACGATGAACTGGTTGTTCAGCTTCACATAGTCCTGCGCGCCGTCCGGTTTGCCCGGCTCGCCCTGCGCCGCATCCGCAGCAGGCTTCTCCTGCGCGGGGTCATGTGCAGCCTGGGCAGGTGCCTCGGGTCGCAGGAACAGGCCGACCCCGGCGCCAAGCGCAAGCCCGGCCAGCGCCAGCAGAACGGGCAAAAGCTTGCGCACGGCGGGTTCTCCTCAGAACGGCAGCAGGACGTCGGCGATCTGCTGACCGTACCGCGGCTGCTGCACATCGGTGATCTGGCCGCGCCCGCCGTAGGAGATGCGTGCCCCGGCGATCTTGTCGTAGGTCACCTCGTTCTGGCGGGTAATGTCCTCCGGCCGCACGTAGCCGGTGACGGTCAGTTCGCGAAGTTCGTTGTTCACCCGCACCTCCTGGGTTCCCGCAAGGCGCAGGATGCCGTTCGCCAGTTCCTCGATCACCGTCGCTGCGACCCGCAACGTCAGCTTTTCGTTGCGCTGGATCGTTCCGCTGCCCTGATAGGAACTGGCCGAGTTCGTCGAGACGGCTTCGGCCATCGTGGCGCCGGTCGGCAAGTGACGGTCGATCCGTTGCGGGATGCCGAAGAGCGAGGGGATGCCCATCTTGTCACTGCCAGCGCGCGTTCGCCCCGAGGTGTTCGACATCTGCGCGCTGTCGTCGATCTGGATCACGACGGTCAGGATGTCGCCGCGGTGGCCGGCCCGGCGATCGCCGAACAGCGATTTGCGCTCACCTGACCAGAGGGATGCCGTCTCGGCACTGCCGGCCGATGGGGGGGTGTCGGGCATCGGGTAGTCGGCGGTGGCAAAACGCCCGTCATTCCCGACGGGTGGCGAGAAATCGGGGGCCTTGCCGACCTCGCCGAGCCGCGCGCAGCCTGCGACGGCGACAGCACACAGCAGAAGGGCGACCCGCCGGAACCGCGCGCCCGTCATGGTGCCCCCCCGACGACAACCGTGCCGTCCGGCGCCACGACCCCGGTCACCGTGCTGTGCGAGGCGGTGTTCATCACCCGGATCGTATCCCCCGCCCCGCCGCGGGCGAGCGCGCGTCCTTCGGCCAGGATGTTCAACCCGCCGCTGCGAAAGATCAGCGAGACCAGTTGGTTGCGGTCGACAAGGGCGGGCGGGCCGATGTCGCCGGGCTGGATCGGGCGCCCGGCGTAAAGCGCCACGCGGGCCTCGCGGCCGATGGCTTGGGCAGGGTCGGTCAGCGCCCCCGGCACGGCCGCCGTGATCGAGGACAGGTCGTCCGCCCCGATCACCGACTGCGCCCGCAGCGTATGGGCGGCAATCACCGTGTCGGCCGCGGCCGGGGCGGCCAGAAGCGCAAGGAGGGCGGGTCGCCACATTACCGCACCTGCGTCGTGGCCTGCAGCATCTGGTCGGCTGCGGTGATCACCTTCGCGTTCATCTCGTAGCCGCGCTGCGCGGTGATCAGTTCGGTCACTTCCCGCACCGAATCCACCGAACTGTCCTCCAGATAGCCCTGACGCAGGGTGCCAAGCCCGTTCTCGCCCGGCGCGGCAACCTGCGCGGGCCCCGAGGCGGGGGTCTCGACGAAAAGGTTCGAGCCGGTCGCCTGCAACCCCTCTTCGTTGGTGAAGCCTGCCAGCGTGAGCTGGCCGATCTGCTGCGGCTGCACCTGGCCGGCGAAATAGGCGTAGACCTCGCCGGAGGCATTGATCGACAGGCTCGTGGCGGTGGCGGGAATGGTGATGCCGGGCACCACCGTGTTGCCGTCGGCAGACACGATCTCGCCGGTCGGCGAGCGTTTCAGCCCGCCGTCGCGCGTATAGGCCGAGGTGCCGTCGGGCAGCGTCACCTCCAGATAGCCGCGCCCGTCGATGGCCAGATCGAGATCGCCCCCGGTCTGGCTGAGCGAGCCCTGCGACAGCGTGACGGCGACCGAGGAGGGCCGCACGCCAAGGCCAAGCTGCACGCCGGTGGGCAGCACGGTGCCGTTCGCGGCCGTCACCGTGCCGGGCTGGGCGACGTCCTGATAGTCGAGATCGGCGAATTCGGCGCGGCGCGCGTTGTAGCCGGTGGTCGACATGTTGGCGAGGTTGTTGGAAACCACCTCGACCCGCATCTGCTGGGCACTCATGCCGCTGGCGGCGATCTGTAGGGCGCGCATCGGTTACTCCTGCTTGCCGAGGGTCTGGATCGCGCCGCGGATGCGCTGATCCTCGTTGTCGAGAAAGCTCTGGCCCATCTCGTAGGCGCGCTGCACCTCGACCATCCGGGCGACCTCGGTGATCGGGTTCACGTTCGACTCTTCAAGGTAGCCCTGCCGGATGCTGCCGGGAACGGTGGCGGGCCTGACGCCGTTCTGTGTGCTGAAGGCGGTCCCGGACCGGTGCGCCAGGTCGGTGGGGTCGACCGGCTCGTAAAGACCCACCTGCGCCACCGGCGCGCCATCCGCCGATAGCGTTCCGTCGGCGCCGACCGACACCGACTGCACGCCCGGCGGAACGGTGATCGGCGTGCCGCCGTTGTCGAGCAGCGGGTTGCCGGCGGCATCGACGATCACGCCGTCGGCGTTGGCCGTGAAGCTGCCCGCGCGGGTCAGCCGCTGGCCGTTCGGCGTGTCGAGCAGGAAGAATCCGTCTCCTTCGACGGCAAGATCATAGCGCCCGCCCGTCCGGCTGAGTGTGCCGGGGCTGAGGTCGATCGCGCGGGTATTGGCGGTCGCCATCGACAGCGAGGGCTCGGCCCCGTCAAGGCGCTGCACGTATTCCGAGAAGATCACGCCCTCGCGCCGGAAGCCGGTGGTGGAAAGGTTGGCGATGTTGTTCGCGATCGCCTCCATCTGATCCATCAGGCCGGATTGGCGGGTCAGCGTGGTGTAGACGGTATTGTCCATCGTCAGCCTCCGGCGATCAGGGGGATGATGGTTCCGGTGAAGAAGCCGGTCAGGGTCGCGGTCATGAAGCTCATCGAGGCCCAGAACACGGCCAGCATCAGGCCGACCTTGGGCACGAAGGTCAGCGTGGGCTCCTGCACCGAGGTCAAGGCCTGGAACAGGCCGACCACGACGCCTGCGATCAGCGCCACGGCGAGGATGGGCGCCGAGATCTTCACCGCGATCCAGAGCGCCTCGCGCAGCGTGTCGTCGATCATCGGTTCGGTCATGGTCATACCGGCATCCGCAGGATTTCCTGATAGGCCTCCACCACGCGGTCGCGCACGGTGACGGCGGTTTCCACCGCAAGCTCGGACTGGGCGAGCGCCTGAACCAGGGCGTGCGGATCGGCCTTGCCGACCATCGCCGCCTTGGCGGTATCCTCGCCGGTGCGCAGCGTATCGACGACGCTGTTGGCAAGGTCGGCGAAACTCTGGCCCGCCGAAGGCCCTTGCGGGCCGGGCGCCGTCGCGGGTTTCGCGTCGGTATAGCTACGGGTAGCAAGCAGGGAGCGGATGTCCATTCTGGGTCTTCCTCAATGGCGCAGCAGATCGAGCAGGTTCGACGCCATTTGGCGCGCCTGATCGAACATTCGGAGGTTCGCCTCGTAGCTGCGCTGGGCTTCGCGGGCGTCCGCGATCTCGACCACCAGATCGACGTTCGATCCATCGTAGTGGCCGGTGGAATCCGACAATGGGTTGCCGGGGTCGTAGACTTGCTTCAGCGTGGCCTGATCCAGCGTCACCGGGCCGGGCGTGACGCCATCGGTCTTCTGGCCATCGACCACCTGCGGCAGGAAGGCGATGACCTTGCGGTGATAGCCGGGGGTGTCGGCGTTCGCGATGTTCTCGGAAATGTGGCGCAGCCGCATGGATTGCGCATCCATGCCACTGGCCGAGACCGAAAGAGAGCTGAGCAGATCCGCCATCGCCCGCCCCTACCTCGCCACGCCGAGGGAGAGCCGCAGCAAGTTGGTGCTGCTGCGATAGATCGCGATCGCCATGTCGTGCTGCTGCTTCGCCTCTGCCCCGGCGACCAGTTCGGATTCAAGCGCGACGGTATTGCCGTCGGGTGACTCGGTTCCGGGTTTCGTGCGCGGTCTGGGGGTCGCGTCGGCGCCAGTCCCCGCGGTGGTGAAATGCCCCGGCTGGGTCGCGCGGGGGGAAAACCCGTCGCTCTGGCGGTAGGTTGCGGCGAAGGTCGGCACGTCGAGCGCCTTGTAGCCCGGCGTATTGGCATTGGCGACGTTGCGCGCGGTTGCGGACTGGCGCGCGGCCGCATTGCTGGCCAGCCCGCCCGCCATCCGGAGCACATCAAGGTTTTCAAACATCGGGGCTTCTCCCACGAACCATTTCACCAAGGCTTAATGCTGATTCCTTTAGAAACGGTAAGAAGCGATCGGGAGGTTCGGAAAATGCGCGATATCGGTTTTGACGCTCTGCAGGCCGTGGTCGAGGCGCTGCGGCCGGTGGCCCGCGTTGGTCGCATCGTCGAGGTCGGGCGCGGCACCTTGCGCGTTTCCGGGCTGACGGATGCGGCATCGCTGGGCGACCGGGTCACGATCCGGCGCGCGGCCGGGCCGGATATCGGGGGCGAGGTGTTGCGGCTCGCCGCCGACGGGGTGACCGTTCTGCCCGATGATTCGGTCGAGGGCCTCGCCATCGGTACTCGGGTCGAGCTGGCCGGGCGCAGCGAAATCGCGCCGGACCTCAGTTGGATCGGGCGGATCGTCGACCCGTTCGGTCGCGCGCTGGACGGTCGTCCCCTGCTGCCCGGCCCGGTGCCGCGGGCCCTGCGCGCCGCGGCCCCCCCGGCCGCCCGTCGCCGTCGGCTGGGAGGGCGGCTCGAAACCGGCGTGGCCGTGTTCAACACGCTCCTTCCACTGGTTCGCGGGCAGCGCATCGGGCTTTTCGCGGGCTCCGGGGTCGGCAAATCGTCGCTGCTGGCGAAATTCGCACGCGGCGTTACCGCCGATGTCGTGGTGATCGCGCTGATCGGTGAACGGGGGCGCGAACTCAGGGAGTTCACCGAGCGCGTGCTGGGTCCGGAGGGGATGGCGCGGTCGGTGATCGTCACCGCGACCTCGGACCAGTCGCCGCTGGTGCGTCGCCGCTGCGCCTGGGCGGCGATGGCGGTGGCGGAGCACTTTCGCGATCTCGGCGCGCATGTGCTCCTGCTCGCCGATTCGGTGACCCGCTTCGCCGAGGCGCATCGCGAGGTTGCGCTGGCCGCGGGAGAAGAGGCGAGCCTGCGCGGCTATCCGCCATCTACGGCCCACATGATCATGGCGCTGGCCGAACGCGCCGGGCCGGGGCCCGAGGGGGCGGGCGATATCACGGCGGTTTTCTCGGTTCTCGTCGCGGGCTCTGACATGGAGGAACCGGTTGCCGATATCCTGCGCGGCGCGCTCGATGGCCATGTCGTGATGGACCGGCGCATCGCCGAGCGCGGCCGTTATCCGGCGATCGACGTGCTGCGCTCGGTGTCGCGCAGCCTGCCGGAGGCTGCGAACGCTGAGGAGAACGCGCTGATCGCCGAGGCGCGCCGCCTGCTGGGTGCCTACGACCGGGCGGAACTGATGATCCAGGCCGGGCTCTATGCCGCAGGGTCAGACCCGCTGATCGACGCGGCAATCCGGGTCTGGCCGGGGCTGGATGCCTTCCTTGCCGAGGATGAGTCCGCCGATACCGCCAAGAGCTTCCGGCGCCTGGCGGCCTGTCTCGCCAATTCACGGCGGCCGGGCTGAACGGTTTCGGCCTTGCGGCCCGCGATCCGCAGGGCGCGCCGCCCGATATCGGCGCGTGCGCGAAGAGCGGCCCGGAGTCCGCCAGATTCAGGGGCAGGGTGGCCGGCGTCGACGCCCTGCGGGTTGCCCCTTCGCCCTGTCGGCGCATCGGATGATCGCCGTCGCCGTCGGCGCGGGCGTCAGGCGAAGAGCGACAGCAAGGAACTCGCAGAGCCCGTGGTTGACAGGCCGACAGAAGTGGTGCCGTCGCCCCCGCCGAGAAGCTGCAACGCAATCGAAGCGGCCGTGCCTTGCGTGGCACCCTGCACATCGCTGCGGACGAGGAAACGCTTCACCAGATCGTCGATCTTCGCAGGGTCGGAGAACTGCGAGACCGATTTGTCGCCAAAGGCCTGCTGCGCCTTTTCCTCGAACACCTGAAGCTGGTGGTCGATGTCGAGCGAGACGAAGCTGGACGGCAGCCCGAGCGCGGTCTGGAAGACGGTGCGCATCGCGGGCGTTCCCATCACGGTATACCATTTCGCCGCCTCGGACGCGCTGCCGGAGGCGAGGTTGGCAAGGCCGGTCTGCATCTGGAGGGCAAGTTGCAGGTTGACGTCCTGTTGGCCGATGGCGGTCTGGAACTGCTGGGCCTGGTAGGCTTTGACGATCTTCGCCGCGAAGCCGGGGCCTTGCGTGTTCGGCGTGCCGCCGTCACCGAAGTTGAAGGCCTGCGCAAGCGCGAGGTAGCGCTTGTCGCTGAGCTTGTTGGCCAACGCGGTGGCGCTTGTGATGCCATCCGACAGCACCTTTCGGATCAGGGCGCTGCTGCCGGTCTGGGCGCCCAGGCCGAAGGCTCCGAGGGCGACCTTGAGCAGTTTCGGGTCCGCCATGAGCTGATCGACGGTCGTGATCTTGCCGATGGTCGCGGCGAAATGGTCGGTGTCGCGCTGCTGCACGGGTGCGGCGTCGAAGGCGGTCTGCTGGCTGGCGAGCGTCCGGGTCAGGAACTGCCAGCCGGCGTAGCCGCCCATCGGGAGAACCGGTTGAAAGCTCATTGCGGGCCCGCAGCGAAGAGCCGCTCCTCGCGCGGAAGAAGGCTGCGCAAGCACTTCAGGGCCTGATAGTGCTGGTCTTCCAGCACCGCCGCCGTGGCAAGCGCAAGCTGTGCCCGGCTGTCAGGGTCGGTCAGCACCTGGCTGAGTTGCTCGATGCCGCGCAAGAGTTGCATCCTCGTGTCTGATGCGGCGGCATCGCCGGACAGGACAAGCTGGGCGATGTAGCAGACCCGTCGCACCGGCGTGGAGACCTCTTCGGGGTGGATCGCATCGCGGAGCCGCAGGATATGCGCATTCGGCGTCATGATCGACAGGCGCGAGCGCCGGTCGCCATTCTCGACGACGGCACCGTTGATCAGCACCCGTTCCTTCGGGGCGAGCTTGAGGACGAGGCCGGTCATGCCTCTTCCCCCCCGCCGCGAAGACCGCGCATCACCGCGGTGTTGATGTCGACGAGGACGTCGATCCCCGCTCCGGTGCCCAGCACCTGTCGACTCTGCCGCGTGGTGAATTCGTAAAGGTAGAAGATGCGCGCGCGCAACGCGGGCGACAGGCGGTTCTCGGGGTCGGCGACGTCGCTGGCGAGCGTCGTCCAGAGCCGGAGGTTGTCGTGCAGGGCTTCGGCGAAAGCCGGAAACGCCTCTTCGCGGCGGCGCTCGGTCGCGCGCAGGCGCCGGGTGATCTGCGCGATCACCTCGTATTCCATCCCGCGGGCAGTGCGCAGCGGGGTGCTGGCGGTGGCATAGGCAGTCTTGGCGAGGTCGAGAGCGTTCATGTCGTGTCCTTCCGATGGCGGGGCGGGTCAGGCGGACGCAGGTCCGCCGGGGACCGAGGCACCCCGAGGGCGCCCCGGCCAAGACCGCTCAGCGGAAGAGCGACAGCAGGTTCTGCGGCGCCTTGTTCGCGATCGACAGTGCCTGCGTGCCAAGCTGCTGCTGGACCTGAAGCGCCTGCAGGCGGGCCGAGGCGGCCTCCATGTCCGCATCGACGAGCGAGCCGATCCCGGTCTTGAGCTTGTCGGTCAGGTTCGACACAAAGGTGGACTGTGAGGTGATCTGCGTGCTGGACGACCCGAACGAGGCGGTCGCGTTGATCGCGGTATTCAGCAGCGTCTCGATCGTGGCGAGTGCCGACGTGGCCCCGGCCGCATTGGACACGTTGATCCCCGACATCGCCGACAGACCGCCCGCCCCGGCGTTCTTGAACTGCGCGCCGACGTTCAGATCGTTGGCGCCCGCGTTCGTGAAGGTCAACGTGCCAGGGTTCGTCCCGTCGTCGGAGAAATCGACGGTCAGACCCGCGATGCCGAGCTTGTCGATCGAGTTCTTCAACCCGACCGCCACCATGTCGGAGACCGAGGTGGCGCTGGCGTCGGCCGCCGACACCGTATAGGTCGCCGTCTTGCCGCCAATGGCGACCGAGACCTGGTCGCCCGCGGCCAGCGGGTCCGTGTTGTCGATCTGGATCACGCCCGTGGTCGTGCTGCCACCGCCCGCGGTTCCGTCAAGCGTGAAGCCCGCAGTGTCGCCGGCCGCCGACACCCCCGATCCGTTGGTGACGTCGAACACCGCCTTTGCCGCGTAACCGCCGGTCGACAGGTCGGCCGTGGACACCGCGATATAGGCCGCAGTGATGGCGCCCGAGGTATCGCGGTCCAGCGCCGAAAGGACGTTGATCGAGGCGCCCTGGGAGCCGTCCACCAGGTTGACGCCGTTGAACTGCGCCGCGCCCACGACCTGGCCGATCTGGCTCTTGAGGGCGGTGATGTCGTTGTTCAGGGTGGTCCGGTCGGCGTTGCCATCCTGCGCCGCAATGATCTTCGTCTTCATCTGCGTCAGCAGGTCGGTGACCGAGGTCGAGGCCTGGTTGGCGACGGTGACGGTGGAGTTGCCGAGCGACAGGCTGTTCGAGATGCCCATGAACCCGGTGACGTCGGAGTTCATCTGCGTCGAGATGGCCCAGACGGCGGCGTTGTCGATGGCGCTCGAGACGGATTTCCCGGTCGAGATCTGGTTCTGCACGCCGTTGAGCTGATCGTTGATGCTCTTCAGCGATTGCAGCGCAACCATCGCACTGGAGTTGGTCAGAATCGAAGACATGGTATGTTCCTTTGGACTGTCGGTGCTTTTGCGCCGGGTTTGGTCGGGCCGCGGTCGCGGCGGGATTGGCATTCTGACCGTTGCGGTGGGTGTCACCCCTGCCGCGCCATCCGGGATCGGATGCGAGGCCAGTGATGCGGCCGAACTGCTAAGGCTTCCCTAAGTGCGGCCGCCGACTTGCGCGGCATTTGAACGAATCCGTCGTTACGAGCGGCGTTCGATCGTTCCGGCTGCGGGGCCGAGACCATAGCGGTGGCCGCGCGCGTCGTAAGTCTCCGGCGCCACCGCGCGCCGCAATTCCGCCATCCGCCGACGGGCAGACCGGACCCCCCGACCCGCCGCCTGCAGCAGAATGGCGTTGCGCCGCGCGCAGGCCCGCAGGCGCTCCAGCGCGATCGGATCCGGCGGCGGCGCGGCCACGAGCGCGTCGAGCAGGTCCGCCTTCCGCCTGGCAATGGCGTCGAGGTCCGAGAAGTCGAACCGCCGGAGCACATCGACCTCGGCATCAAGCAGCGCCATCAGGGCGTGGAGACTGGAAGAGGGGTCAGCCCGAACCATCCGCCCGCTCCTTCAATGCCTCGAAGAGCTTTTCCGCCAGACCGATCCCGCCGTGCCGGACCATCGCGTCGGCCTCGGCCTGCCGCAGGAAAGAGCCGAACTGCTCTTCGCCAATGCCGCCGCCGAAGCTTGCCGGGGGCTTGTCGGTCCCGGCGAATTTCAGCATCTCGGCCAGGAACGAGGCCTCGAGCGCCTGCGCCGCCTTGTGCAGCGCGGCCGTCTTGTCCGGCCCGAGGGGAACGGTGGGGGGCTTGGGGGTCATCGGGTCAATCATCGGCTCCGGCTCGCTTTGCATCGGGGCCAGATTGCGCCGCGACCGGTAAACAACGGGTAACCTCTCGCGGCGATAGTGTCGGCGAACCGGCAGACGTCGCGAAGGCCATGATACCTGTAAGCAGATCGCCCGACCATCCGTCCCCCAGGACCTATCCGCATCCGCGCCTTGCCGGGCCGGGTAATGCTGCGTTCCGCCGTGTGCTTTCCGCGATGGCGGTGGCGTCCGAGGTGCCCCCGGCGCGCCCGTCCGGCCCTCAGGGGAGGCCGGACGGCGCGGCGACACCGGCGGACGATGGGCCCGCGAATCCAGACAGGGCAGGGTCTGACACGGCCGGAACGCCGGGGTCTGTCGGCAATTCCGGGGCCCGGCGGGAACGGGCGGCGGCGCCCGATGAAACAGCGGACGATGCCGGAGTCGGCAATCCGGTTCCCCTGGCGCCTCCACCGGTGATGGCGCCCGCAAGGGACGGGGCGCAGGTCGCCGAATCGCCGGGCGTGACCGGAACGGGGTTCGAAGGGACGGCCCAACTGGCCGGGGCGACTGACCTGACGCCTTCGGCAACCCGCGAAAACGCCTCACCTTTCGCCGTCGGCCCTGGGGGTGCCATGACGGAAGGACAGGTCAATGCCGGCGGGATCGGCCTGAGCGGGGCAGAGACCCTCGCACCATCGGCGGCACAGGCTTCAGCCCCGCGTGCGGCGGCTGTCGCCCCCCTTGGCGACCCTGCCTCGCCGGAAAACCCTCAGAACGCCAGTGACCGGATCGCGGGCGCGCACGAGGCAAAGACGGCAGAAAAGGCGCCCTGGCCGAGGGCACCTTTCTCTGCCCCCAAGGCAGCAAGCGACGCCAGCGCAGGCCCGCTGGACGGCCGACCCTCCCTGCCGAGGGACATCAGGCTGCGCGTGGTCGCGTCTCTTGCAACGGTGGTTGGCGGGGCCGGATCCACGGCGGTTGACGGAAATGAGGCGGCGTCCGCCGCGTCGGCTGGCCAATCCGCAGCGGCGGCAGACATTGTCCCGCGGGCGGATGATCGGGCGGGCGCAGCGGGGAACGCGGACGCTGAGGGGGGCGACCCTGCCGCAGGCCCCTCGCAAGCGGGAGCAAGAGATCCGACGCAAAGCGCTGGCCCGTTCAGCATCGGCCCGACCACGCCCGACGACGCGCCACACGGACGCGACAAGACCGCGGCATCGGCCGGGCTTTCCGACCCGCTGACGCTGCCGGGCATTCACGGCCATCCTGGCGCGTCGGCGCCCGATCTTCCGCCCGCCGGGCCCGGAACCACGCCCGCCGCGATGCCCTCCCCGCCTGGCGACTCGCTTTCGGCGACCCTGCGCGCCCTTGCGGACAAGGTCGCCGGGCAGGCGGAAATGGCCGACCGTCACGGGGTGGAACTGACCCTCGCACCGGAGGAGCTGGGGCGGATTCGCCTGACGCTGCAGGGCAGCGACGGCCGCATGACCGTGACCGTCCATGCCGACCGCGCCGAGACGCTCGACCTTCTGCGCCGCAACATCGACATGCTGGCCCAGGATTTCCGCGATCTCGGCTATGCACACACGAGTTTTGCCTTTGGCGGTGGCGGGTCGGAGCCCCCCCCGCGCTCACTTTCACCCCTCCCGCCAAGCGCCCCTGCCCCCGAGGCGGCCTTTGCCCCGGGGTTCCACCGGTCGGCCGTGACTGTCCCGGCCGAGGGCCTCGACCTTCGCCTTTGAAAGGAAACCTGCATGACGACCGCCGTCACCGCTTCGCCGACCCCAGTCACCACGACACCCGCCGCGACGCCCGCCGCCGCACCTGCGATCAACGCCAATTTCAACATGTTCCTGACCATGCTGACGACGCAGTTGAAGAACCAGGACCCGATGAACCCGACCGATTCATCGGGGCTTGCCGTCCAGTTGGCGACTTTTTCGGGGGTCGAGCAGCAGACCCAGACCAACCAGATTCTCCGGGGCCTCAGCGGTCAGTTCGGGTCGATGGGGATGTCGCAACTGGCCGGATGGGTCGGGATGGAGGCGCGCGTGACCGCCCCCACGGCCTTCACCGGAAGCCCGGTCACCCTGGCGCCGTCGCCCGAGGTCGGGGCCGACGCGACGGTGCTGATTGTGACGGACGGCAGTGGCAAGCAGGTGGCCAGTCAGGCCCTGCCAGTTTCCAGCGGCACCTTCCAGTGGAACGGCAAGGGCGCCGACGGCGCGACGCTGCCCAACGGCAATTACACGTTTGCGTTGGAGAATTATGCGAAGGGCACGTTGATCGGCACCGATCCGGTCGAAAGCTATGCGCGCATCGCCGAGGCACAGACCGGCGCAAACGGCGCGGTTCTGGTGCTCGACGGCGGCGCGCAGGTCGATGCCGCGTCGGTCACCGCACTGCGGGCGGCGAACTGAACCGCGTCAGAGCTGCGTGCCGATCCAGACGCCAGCGCCGGTTGCGAGCGCGCCCGCCAGCATCCACAGGATCGGGGGCAGGCGGGCAGGGGCGGGCGGCGGCGGCGGGGGTGCCGCCTGGCGGATCAGTTGCGCCTCGACCAGCCGCGGCAGCTTCGGGCCAAAGCGCGCGAGCACCCGCGCGGTGCGCATCAGGTCGCGCAGCGCCGCGCGCGGCCCCACGTTTTCGCGGATGTAGCCCTCGACGATCGGGCGGGCCACTTCCCAGATGTTGATGTGCGGATGCAGCGAGCGGGCAACGCCCTCGACCACCACCATCGTGCGCTGGAGCAGGATCAGTTCGGTCCGGGTTTCCATGCCGAAGCGTTCGGTGACCTCGAACAGGTAGGCCAGCAGCCGCGCCATCGAGATGCGGGTGGCGTCCATGCCGAAGATCGGCTCGCCCACCACGCGCAGGGCGCGGGCGAATTCGTCCACGTTGCGGTCGGCGGGCACATAGCCCGCCTCGAAATGCACCTCGGCGACGCGGTGGTAATCCTTGCGGATGAAGCCGAACAGAATCTCGGCATAGACGCGGCGGGTGTACTCGTCGATCCGCCCCATGATGCCGAAATCGTAGGCGATGATGTCGCCGTTCGCGGCCACCTTCATGTTGCCCTGATGCATGTCGGCGTGAAAGTAGCCGTCACGCAGCGCATGGCTGAGGAAGAGCGTCAGCACCCGCTCGGCGATCCTGGCGCGGTCGAGCCCGGCGGCGTCGAGCGCGTCATTGTCGCCGATCGGGGCCCCCTCGGCCCAGCTCATCGTCATCACCTGCCGGGACGACAGCTCCCAGACCGGCTCGGGGACGCGGAACCCCTCGTCTTTCGCCGTGTTCGCGGCGAATTCCGAGGCGGCGGCGCTTTCCAGCCGCAGATCGAGTTCACCCATCACCACGCCCTCGAAATGCGCGATGACGTCGGTGGGGCGCAGGCGGCGCGAGGCGGGCGAGAGCATCTCGATGATCGAGGCGGCAAGGTAGAAGGCGTCGATATCACGCCGGAAGGCTCGCTCGATGCCCGGCCGCAGCACCTTCACCGCGACCTCGCGCCCGTCCTCGGCCAGACGCGCGCGGTGGACCTGCGCGATGGACGCGGCCGCAACGGGTTCGGAAAACGCGCTGAAGACCGAGTCCACCGACAGCCCCAACTCGGCCTCGATTGTCGCCTTGGCGATGGCGATCGGGAAGGGCGGCAGCTTGTCCTGCAGATAGCGCAACTGATCGGCCAGCACGTCGCCCACGACATCCGGGCGGGTGGAGAGGATCTGACCGAACTTGATGTAGGCCGGGCCGAGCGCGGTCAGCGCGCGCGTTGCCGGCGGCAGTGACAGATCGCCCTGCAGGCCGAGCCACTTGAACGGCCAGCCCAGCACGCGGGCGACCAGCCGCAGGCGTGGCGGGGCGTTCATCGCCGCCAGCACGACGCCCATCGCCCCGGTGCGTTCCAATGTGGCGCCGGTGCGGACCAGCCGCCAGATGTTGTGGGGGCCGCGCACCTAGAGCTTCCAGCCCGAATGCAGGGCGGCGACGCCCATTGTCAGGTTGCGATACTTCACCTGGTCGAATCCGGCGGTGCGGATCATCGCGGCGAAGGTCTCCTGATCGGGGAATTTGCGGATCGATTCCACCAGATATTGATAGCTGTCACGGTCGCCCGCCACGATCTGGCCCATCACCGGGATGACGTTGAAGGAGTAGCGGTCATAGGCCCATTGCATCGCCGGGTTGGGCAACTGGCTGAACTCCAGCACCATCAGCCGCCCGCCGGGGCGCAGCACGCGGTAGGCCTCGGCCAGCGCGTCGGGGATGCGGGTCACGTTCCGGATGCCGAAACTGATCGTGTAGACATCGAAGGTGTTGGCGGCGAAGGGCAGGGCCATCGCGTCGCCCGCGATCCAGTCCAGGCTGCCCGCCATCTGTTCGGCCTCGGCGCGCTGGCGCCCGGCGACCAGCATGGACTCGGTCATGTCGAGCACGGTGGCGGTTGCGCCGGGCGCGCGCTTGAGGAAGCGGAAGGCCACGTCGCCGGTTCCCCCCGCGACGTCGAGCAGCTTCTGACCGGGCCGGGGCGCCAGCCAGTCCATCATCGCGTCTTTCCACAACCGGTGAACGCCGCCCGACATCACGTCGTTCATGACGTCGTATTTCGAGGCCACGCGGGTGAAAACCCCGTGCACCATCCCGGCTTTCTGGTCCTCGGCAACGGTCTGGAAGCCGAAATGGGTCGTCTTTGCGGTATCGTCGGTCATCGGCCCTTGCCGTCTTCTGAACGTGCCCTTCTTATAGGCCGCCCGCGCCGGGTTACAATGCGCGCTGCGCCGCAGGGGATGCCATGCCCGAATTGCCCGAAGTCGAGACCGTGCGCCGGGGGCTGGAGCCTGCGATGGTGGGTCGCGTGATCCTGCACGCCGACGTCCGCCGCCCCGATCTGCGCTGGCCTTTCCCCGCGCGGATGGCCGAGCGGTTGACCGGCGCACGGGTCGAGCGGTTGCGGCGCCGGTCGAAATACCTCCTGGCGGACCTTTCGAGCGGCGAGACGCTGCTGATCCATCTTGGCATGTCGGGGCGGATGCTGATCTCGGGGCAGATGCCGGGGGCGTTTCACCACGACCACCCGGCACCGGCGAAGCACGACCATGTCGTGCTGGATATGGAGGGTGGCGCCCGCGTCACCTTCAACGATGCGCGCCGGTTTGGCGCGATGGACCTGATGCCGACGGCGGGCGCCGAGGCGCATCCGCTGCTGGCCGGGCTGGGGCCCGAGCCGTTCGGCAACGATTTCTCGGAACCCTATCTGGTTGCGCGGCTGACGGGCCGGGCCACGCCGATCAAGGCCGCGCTGCTGGATCAGTCGGTGGTCGCGGGGCTGGGCAACATCTATGTGTGCGAGGTGCTGCACCGCGCCGGGATCGACCCGCGGCGCAAGGCGGGGCGCATTTCGGCCGAACGGGTGGCACGTCTGGTGCCGATCATCCGCCAGGTGCTGGCCGAGGCGATCGAGGCGGGCGGGTCGAGTTTGCGCGATTACCGGCAGGCGGATGGGGAACTGGGCTATTTCCAGCACGCTTTCCGCGTCTATGACCGCGAGGGGCAACCCTGCCCGACGCCGGGTTGCACCGGCCATATCGCGCGAATCGTGCAGTCGGGCCGGTCGACCTACTATTGCCCGCTCTGCCAGAGGTGACTTGAACGCCCAAGTCCGCCTGTTATGCAGGCGCCAAAGCCAAAGGAGGGCGCGATGACCTATGACACGCTGATTGTCGAAATCGCCGAGGGAGTCGCGCTGATCCGCCTGAACCGGCCGAAGGCGTTGAACGCGCTGAATGCGCAACTGATGGCCGAGCTTGCCGTGGCGCTGACCGCAGCCGAGGCCGATGGGGCCGTGCGCTGCATCGTGCTGACCGGGTCGGAAAGGGCCTTTGCCGCCGGGGCCGACATCAAGGAAATGGCGGGCAGGGGCTTCGTCGACGTGTTCACGCAAGATCTGTTCGCCGCCGAGACCGAGGCGATCCTGCGCGTCCGCAAGCCGATCATCGCGGCCGTCGCGGGCTATGCCTTGGGCGGTGGCTGCGAACTGGCGATGATCTGCGATTTCATCATCGCCGCCGAGACCGCGAAGTTCGGTCAGCCCGAGATCAACCTGGGGGTCATCGCGGGCATTGGCGGCACCCAGCGGCTGACCCGAATCGTCGGCAAGTCCAAGGCGATGGAGATGCATCTGACCGGCCGCTTGATGGACGCGGCCGAGGCGGAACGCGCGGGCCTCGTCAGTCGGGTGGTTCCGGCCGAGAACCTGGTCGACGAGGCGATGGCCGTGGCAAGATCCATCGCGGCGAAATCCGCCATCGCGGTGAAAGCGGCGAAAGAGGCGGTGAATCGCAGCTACGAGACGCCGTTGCGCGAGGGGATTCTGTTCGAACGGCGGCTGTTCAACGCGCTTTTCTCGACCGAGGATCAGAAGGAAGGCATGGCCGCCTTCCTCGAAAAGCGGCCCGCGCAGTTCCGCGACCGCTGAGCGGATGTGACGCCCGTGTGAAAATCCTGCGCCCAGGCAGTTGACTTGGCGCCGAGTCGCCCATAGAAGCGCGACTTCAGATTTACCCGTACCGAAATCGGAACTCGAACACATGGCCAATACGCCTCAGTCCAAGAAACGCGCACGTCAGAGCGAAGCGCGCTATGCCGTGAACAAGGCTCGCCGCTCGCGGATCCGCACGTTCCTGCGCAAGGTCGAGGAAGCCCTGGCTTCCGGCGATGCAAAGGTTGCATCGGAAGCCCTGCGGACGGTCCAGCCGGAACTGGCGCGTGGCGTGACCAAGGGTGTGCTGCACAAGAACACCGTGGCGCGCAAAATGTCGCGCCTGTCGTCTCGTGTTAAGGCGCTTTCCGCGTAACACGCTGAAAATAAACGATACTCAACGAAGGGCGCATCGGAAACGATGCGCCCTTCGTGGTTTCCGGCCCAGGCGCCGCGGCCAATCGTGCCTTTTTTGCACGGCCTTCGGGATTCGATCTGGCGAAGTCGAGTCAAGCGCGAAGTTCTGTTGCGCCGGTGCGACGCCGCTTGCTAGCTTCACAGGGCGAGTCTGATCGCCTTGGGGGACATGACGTGGACGGGCAGATCTGAGCGCGCGACCTCTGCTGCCAAGCGGGTTGTGCGTAACGGGCCTGAACAACCGCCACGTGAAAACGGGACGACGCGTCGAAGGGGTTCGGCGCTCTTCCGATTTGGAATCACCGGTGCCGGGCATGCCCAGCATCGGACGTATTTCTATGATCTTCCATGTCGTGCCTCCCGCGGGAGAGTGCCTTGAGCGGAGTCCGAGCTCCGCCCGAGGTGCGCTTTTCGATCGGGGACGCACCAGACCAATGACGACGGGAACCGGGTCGCTGCGCATCCGGGGCATGTCGTTTGCGGTTTGCGATCGGAAACAGGAGTTGGACGAGTGGCCGGGATATGTTGCGCGCACCCTGGTGAAACAGACAAAGAACACGTGTGACAAAGCGAGTCTGGACGAATGACCGAAGAAACCTGGGGGCAAGTGCGCGATGAACTTCTCAAGGCCGTGGGCCGAAGCAATTACACCACCTGGATCGAGCCGCTCCAGTTCACCGAACTGAGCGAGGGCGTCGCCCGGTTCAATGCCCCGACCAGCTTCTTCGCGACCTGGGTGGAACGGAACTTTGCCGACCTGATTCGCCAGCACCTTGTCCGTACTGGCGGCGAGGCGGTTGACCGGCTGGAGTTCATTGTCCATCAACCTGCGGTCCGTCCCGTGCGGTCGCCGTCCCCCGTCGCGGCCAAACGCGCCACGGCCCGGTCAGGCGACGACGGCGAAACGCTGAGCGCGCCGCTGGATTCCCGCTTCACCTTCGACACTTTCGTGGTGGGAAAGCCGAACGAACTGGCCCATGCCGCCGCGCGCCGCGTGGCCGAGGGCGGGCCGGTCAGCTTCAACCCGCTGTTTCTGTATGGCGGCGTCGGGCTCGGCAAGACCCACCTGATGCATGCCATCGCCAACGAGATGCAAAGCCGCAAATCGAACCTGCGCGTGCTCTATCTGTCGGCCGAACAGTTCATGTATCGATTCGTCCAGGCGCTGCGCGAGCGCCAGATCATGGATTTCAAGGAAATGTTCCGTTCAGTCGACGTGCTGATGGTCGATGACGTGCAGTTCATCGCCGGCAAGGACAGCACGCAGGAAGAGTTTTTCCACACCTTCAACGCGCTGGTGGACCAGAACAAGCAGATCGTGATTTCCGCCGACCGCGCCCCGGGCGAGATCAAGGACCTTGAGGACCGCATCAAGAGCCGGTTGCAATGCGGGCTGGTCGTCGACCTGCACCCGACCGATTACGAACTGCGGCTGGGCATCCTGCAACAGAAGGCCGAATTCTACCGCCAGCAATACACGGGTCTGGTGCTGGCCGATGGGGTGCTGGAATTCCTCGCCCACCGGATCACCACCAATGTCCGGGTGCTGGAGGGTGCGCTGACCCGCCTGTTCGCCTTCGCAAGCCTCGTGGGGCGCGAGATCACGCTTGATCTCGCACAGGACTGTCTGGCCGACATTCTGCGCATCTCGGATCGCAAGGTCACGATCGAGGAGATTCAGCGCAAGGTGGCCGAACATTACAACGTGCGGCTGTCGGACATGATCGGCCCGAAGCGGGTGCGCACCATCGCCCGGCCGCGGCAGATCGCGATGTATCTGGCCAAGCAACTGACGCCGCGCAGTCTGCCCGAGATCGGCCGCCGGTTCGGCGGGCGCGACCACACCACGATCATGCATGGCGTGCGCCGGATCGAGGAATTGATGGCGCAAGACAGCCAGATGGCCGAGGATCTGCAATTGCTGCGGCGCCTGCTGGAAAGCTGAACGGCAGGGGCGGCACTTGACGCCCCCGGCAAAGTCTCGGACAGTCGCGGGAAACGCCCGCGGCCTCTGCGGCGGTGTCGCGCGACGAAAGGTATGAGGGAATGAAGATCAGCATCGAGCGTGGCGCGCTACTCAAGGCCGTCGCCCAGGCCCAATCGGTTGTCGAGCGGCGCAATACCATTCCGATCCTTGCCAACGTGCTGATCGAGGCCGAAGGCAATACGGCAAGCTTCCGCGCCACCGACCTTGACATCGAAGTGGTCGACAAGGCCCCGGCGGTCGTCGAGCGGGCAGGCGCGACCACCGTCTCGGCGGTGATGCTGCACGAGATCGTGCGCAAGCTGCCCGATGGCGCGCTGGTGCTCCTGTCCGACGATGGCGCCTCGGGGCGGCTGACTGTGCAGGCCGGGCGGTCGACCTTCAACCTTGCCACCTTGCCGCGCGAGGATTTCCCGGTGATGGCGACCTCGGAATATGCCTCGAACTTCTCGGCCCCCGCGCCGGTGCTGCGGCGGCTGTTCGACAAGTCCAAGTTCGCGATTTCGACCGAAGAAACGCGGTATTACCTCAACGGGGTCTACATGCATGTGGCGACCGGCGAGGATGGCCCGGTTCTGCGCTGCGTGGCGACCGACGGCCACCGCCTTGCCCGGATCGACGCGCCCTTGCCCGCGGGCGCGGCGGGGATGCCGGGCGTGATCGTGCCGCGCAAGACCGTGGGCGAGATGCGCAAGCTCCTGGACGACGACGACCAGCAGATCGCCGTTTCGGTCAGCGAGACCAAGGTGCGGTTCGCCACGCCGCAGATCACGCTGACCTCGAAGGTGATCGACGGCACCTTCCCGGACTACACGCGGGTCATTCCGACCGCGAACACGCGGCGGCTGGAGGTTGATGCGGCCGAGTTCGCCAGGGCCGTGGACCGGGTCGCCACGGTGTCGTCGGAACGCTCGCGCGCGGTGAAGCTGAGCCTTGACGAGGACCGGCTGGTCCTGTCGGTGAACGCCCCCGACAGCGGCGCCGCCGAGGAGGAACTGGCCGTGGCCTATTCCGATGATCGGCTGGAGATCGGCTTCAACGCGAAATATCTGCTGGAAATCGCCAGCCAGGTAGACCGCGAGAACGCCGTGTTCCTGTTCAACTCCTCCGGCGATCCGACTCTGATGCGCGAGGGCAACGACACTTCGGCGGTCTATGTCGTGATGCCGATGCGTGTCTGACGGCGCCGGGGGTTTTGCACCCCAGGACAGCCGCAGGATATTTGACCCAAGATGAAAGCCAGGGCGTGGGCAATCTTGCCGTCCTTGAGTTGACCCTTTCCCATTTCCGCTCGCATCGCGCGGCGCGATTGGCGCTGGACGGGCGGCCGGTGGCGATCTGGGGGCCGAACGGGGCGGGCAAGACCAACATCCTTGAGGCGGTGTCGCTGCTGTCGCCCGGCCGCGGGTTGCGCCGGGCCGCGGCGGAAGAAATCGCGCGGCGGCCGGAAGGGGTGGGCTGGAAGGTGTCGGCGGTTCTGAAAAGCCTCTGGCAGGTGCATGAGGTCGAGACCTGGGCCGAGCCGGGGGCGGGGCGGCAGGTGCGCATCGACGGCAAGACCGCGACGCAGGTGATGCTGGGCCATATCGCGCGGGTCTTGTGGCTGGTGCCGGTGATGGACCGGCTCTGGCAAGAGGGGGCCGACGGGCGGCGGCGGTTCCTGGACCGGATGGCGATGAGCTTTGAACCGGGCCATGCCGAACAAACGCTCGGCTACGAAAAGGCGATGCGCGAACGTAACCGCTTGTTGCGCGACGCGGTCGGCGATCCGGCGTGGTATGGCGCACTGGAGGCGCAGATGGCCGAGACGGGGGCAGCGATCATCGCGGCGCGGGCACGCACGATCGCGCGGATCGCGCTGGCGCAGGATGGGGCCGAGACCGCCTTTCCGCGGGCCGACCTGACGCTGACCGATCCCGAGGATCCGCTCCCGGGGGCGGCAGTCGGCCTCGCGGCGCTGTGGGCGGCCGGACGGCGGCGCGACATGGCGGCAGGCCGAACGCTGGCAGGGCCGCACCGGGCGGACCTGCTGGCCACCTACGCCGCCAAGGGGATCGCCGCCGATCAGTGTTCCACCGGCGAGCAGAAGGCGCTGCTGATCTCGCTGATCCTGGCCAATGCGCGGGCGTTGGCGCAGGATTTCGGCGCGCCACCGATCCTGCTGCTGGACGAGGTGGCCGCGCATCTGGATGCCGGCCGCCGCGCCGCGCTCTACGATGAAATCTGCGCGCTCGGGGCGCAGGCTTTCATGACCGGGACGGGCGCAGAGTTGTTCGAGGGGCTTGCGGGCCGCGCGCAGGGGTTCATCGTGAGCGAAGCCGCCGGACTGTCGGCGCTACAAGAAGGAGAACTGCCATGACCCCGCAACGGGTGACGCTGATCACGCTGGGCGTGGCCGATCTGGACCGGGCGCGGGCGTTCTATGCGGCGCTTGGCTGGCGCCCGGTAGCCTCGCCCGAGGGCGTGACCTTCTACCAGATGCACGGTGCGGTTCTGGGGCTGTTCGGCCTTGCCGATCTTGCCGCCGATCAGGGGCGGGCCGGCGCTTCGCTCGGGACCGGCGCGATGACCCTGGCCCAGAATTTCGCGACCGTGGCCGAGGTGGATGACGCCTATGCACTGGCGCTCGGTGCGGGTGCGACGGCGCTGAAGCGGCCGGAAAAGGTGTTCTGGGGCGGTTATTCCGGCTATTACGCCGACCTCGACGGGCATGTCTGGGAACTCGCGATGAACCCTTTCTGGCCGCTTGCGGCGGATGGCAGCCTGACGCTGCCGGGCGACGCGGCGGCGCCGGAATGAACGGGCGGACATCCGGGGGACGCAGGCCACGATGACGGTCACATTCGCGCAACTGGCGCTCTATTCCGGGGCGTTGCTGATCCTGTGGGTCACGCCCGGCCCGGTATTCGTCGCGCTTGCGGCGCGGGCACTGACGGGCGGTTTCGCCTCGGCCTGGCCGCTGGCGGCGGGGGTCACGATCGGCGATGTGGTCTGGCCGCTGGTGGCGATTTTCGGGCTGACGGCAGTGGTCGGTGACCAGGCGCATCTGATGGGTCTGTTGCGCTGGGTCGCCGCGGCGGTCTTTGCGCTGATGGGGGCCGGGCTGCTCGCCCATGCCGGGCGCCCGATCAATGCCGACGGGCGGCTGACCCGGCCCGGCCGCTGGGCGGGCTTTTCGGCGGGCGTCGCGGCCATCCTCGGCAATCCGAAGGCGATCCTGTTCTACATGGGCGTGCTGCCGGGGTTCTTCGATCTGGCGCGCGTCACCCTGCCCGACATCGCGGTCATCATCGCCCTGTCGATGACCATTCCGCTGGCCGGAAACCTGCTGACCGCCTTCACTGTGGCCCACGTGCGCGCGCGCCTGACCTCGCCCGCCGTGCTGCGCCGCGTGAACCTGACGGCCGGGGCGCTGCTGATCGTGGTTGGCGTGGTTATTGCCCTGATCTGACCACTAAATCCGGGTGGACAGCGTGACATTCCCGCGTCGACCGCCTATAAAGCGGGCTGATTTCCAAGGAAGGTCCGAATGACCGAACACGAGCAGGCCGTCGACGCATATGGCGCCGATTCCATCAAGGTTCTCAGGGGGTTGGAGGCGGTTCGCAAACGCCCTGGAATGTATATCGGCGATACCGACGACGGCTCGGGTCTGCACCATATGGTGTACGAGGTCGTCGACAACGGCATCGACGAGGCGCTGGCGGGCCACGCGACCGAAGTGATGGTGAAAATTCACGCCGACAACTCGGTTTCGGTAAGCGACAACGGCCGCGGCATTCCGACCGACATCCATGCCGAAGAGGGCGTTTCGGCGGCCGAAGTCATCATGACCCAGTTGCATGCCGGCGGCAAATTCGACCAGAACAGCTACAAGGTCTCGGGCGGTCTGCACGGGGTCGGCGTCTCGGTCGTGAATGCGCTTTCAGAGTGGCTGGAGTTGCGCGTCTGGCGCAACGGCAAGGAACATTTCGCCCGCTTCGAGCACGGCGACACGGTTGAACACCTGCGGGTGATTGGCGACGCGCATGGTCGAAAGGGAACGGAAGTTCGGTTTCTTGCCTCGACCAAGACCTTCTCGAACCTCGATTACGTTTACAAGACGTTGGAAAACCGGCTTCGTGAACTGGCGTTCCTGAATTCTGGCGTGAAGATCGTGCTGGAGGATGAACGCCCGGCCGAGCCGCTGCGGACCGAGCTGAACTATGTCGGCGGCGTGCGCGAATTCGTGCGCTACCTCGATCGCTCGAAGACCCCGGTGATGCCCGAACCGATCTACATTCTCGGCGAGCGGGCCGGGATCACCGTCGAAGTTGCGATGTGGTGGAACGACAGCTACCACGAAACCGTACTTCCGTTCACAAACAATATTCCGCAACGGGATGGCGGCACCCACCTGGCGGGGTTCCGTGGCGCGCTGACGCGCACGATCAACGCCTATGCGCAATCCTCGGGCATCGCCAAGAAGGAAAAGATCGAGTTCACCGGCGACGACGCCCGCGAAGGGCTGACCTGCGTCTTGTCGGTGAAGGTGCCGGATCCGAAATTCTCCAGCCAGACCAAGGACAAGCTGGTCTCGTCCGAGGTGCGCCCGGCGGTCGAGAACCTGGTGAACGAAAAGCTGGGCGAGTGGTTTGCGGAAAATCCCGGCCCCACCCGCCAGATCGTCGGCAAGATCGTGGAGGCCGCGCTGGCCCGCGAGGCGGCGCGCAAGGCCCGCGATCTGACCCGCCGCAAGACGGCGATGGACGTCGCGAGCCTTCCGGGCAAGCTGGCCGACTGTCAGGAAAAAGACCCTGCCCTGTCCGAGATGTTCATCGTCGAGGGCGACAGCGCCGGCGGCTCGGCCAAGCAGGGGCGCGCGCGCAAGAACCAGGCGGTGCTGCCGCTCAGGGGCAAGATCCTCAATGTCGAACGCGCGCGTTTCGACCGGATGCTGTCGTCGGAAACCGTCGGCACGCTGATCACCGCGCTTGGCACCGGGATCGGCCGCGACGAGTTCGACATCGGCAAGCTGCGCTACCACAAGATCATCATCATGACCGACGCCGACGTGGACGGCGCCCACATCCGCACGCTGCTGCTGACCTTCTTCTTCCGCCAGATGCCGCAGATCATCGACGGCGGTTTCCTCTACATCGCCCAACCGCCTCTCTACAAGGTGGCGCGCGGCAAGTCCGAGGTCTACCTGAAGGACCAGGCGGCACTGGAGGAATACCTGATCCAGATGGGTGTCGATGGCGCCATGCTGCGGCTTGGCTCGGGCGAGGAAATCGTCGGCGCCGACCTTGCCCGCGTGGTCGAAGAGGCCCGCGTGGTGCGCCGCATCCTGCAGGCCTTCCCGACGCATTACCCCCAGCACATCCTTGAACAGGCCGCCATCGCGGGCGCCCTGCTGCCCGGCCGGGTGGACCAGGACGCGCAGGGGGTGGCCGACGAGGTGGCGCGGCGGCTCGATCTGATTGCGCTGGAATATGAGCGCGGCTGGCACGGCCGCCCGACCCAGGACCACGGCTTGCGGTTCGCGCGCGTGCTGCGCGGGGTGGAAGAGGTGCGCACCCTCGACGGCCATGTGCTGCGCTCGGGTGAGGCGCGCCGACTGGCGACCCATACCGGTGCCCTGAGGGATGTCTATGGCACCCCGGCGCGGCTGGTGCGGAAAGATCGCGACCAGCCGATCCACGGCCCGGTGGAACTGCTGACGGCCATCCTCGCCGAGGGCGAGAAGGGCCTGAGCCTGCAACGCTACAAGGGCCTGGGCGAGATGAACCCGGAACAGCTCTGGGAAACCACGCTCGACCCCGAGGCGCGCACGCTGCTGCAGGTGAAGATCGACGACCTCGCCGAAGCCGACGACATCTTCACCAAGCTGATGGGTGACGTGGTGGAACCCCGGCGCGAGTTCATCCAGCAGAACGCGCTGAACGTGGAAAACCTGGACTTCTGAGCGGGAGCAGGCGCGCGCAAAGTCTTGCGTGCAGCCTGTCGCTTTGTGCGCCTCAGGACGTTGGCCCGCTCCGACCGGCCCGCGCACGCTCAACCCGGCACGTCCGGGCTGACGCCCCCTTGGGTTTGTCAGGCCCGTTTGGCATCATATTTTTCTTGTGTGTCTGGGTATCGGCATTTGGTGAGGACGATACCCATGACGTTTGTGAGTTGCGCGACGGTGCGTTCGGTTGCGTCGATCTGGGTGGTTGGGGTTTTTTCGGCCTGGGCGAGGATG